>NZ_JBHXFI010000038.1:0-82282 GCF_042724075.1 Streptomyces sp. NPDC127097
CCTGTGTTGTGGACGTAAAGCGAAGCAGTCCACAACACAGGCCCTGGAGGACCGCACCCGGCACCCACCACGGACAACACGCGGCCCCCGCCCAAACCCACACCCCCGCCGGAGGCGACACGGCGCCGCAGACGACAACGTGCGGCTACAAACGAAACGTGCGGCTACAAACGATGCGCGGCGCCCGTAGGAGTGGCGCCCCTGGTGTCCAGCAGCAACTGCGCCTTCACGGCCAGGCCCTGGAGGTCATAGGTCCGGTGGGCCTGGAGCAGGACCGTCAGATCCGCGGCGGCCGCGGCTTCGTACAAGGAGTCGGCCCTAGGCACGGGCCGACCTAGCACGTGCCACTGGGGGACGTACGGGTCGTGGTACGTGAGGTGCGCCCCCAGTTCCGTCAGGCGGGCGGCGATCTCGCGGGACGGTGAGCCCGCCTGGTCGCCGATGTCCGGCTTGTAGGTGACGCCGAGCAGCAGGATCCGCGCGCCGCGGGCGGATTTGCCGTGCTCGTTGAGGAGGGTGGCGCAGCGCTGGATGACATAGCGCGGCATCCGGCCGTTGACCTCCTGGGCCAGTTCCACCATGCGGAGCGGGTGGCCCGGGGCACGGCCCTTGTACGCGAGGTAGTTGGGGTCGATGGGCGCGGCGTGGCCGCCCACTCCGGGGCCGGGGCGGAACGCCTGGAAGCCGAACGGTTTGGTCTCGGCGCAGCGGATGACGTCCCACAGGTCGACGCCGATCTCATGGCAGAAGACCGCCATCTCGTTCATCAGGGCGATGTTGATGTGGCGGTAGTTGGTTTCCAGGAGCTTGGCGGTCTCGGCCTCGCGGGGGCCGCGGGCGCGGACGACCTTGTCGGTGAGGCGGCCGTAGAAGGCGGCGGCCGCTTCGGTGCAGGCGGGAGTGAGGCCGCCGATGACCTTCGGGGTGTTGGCGTAGCGGTGGGTGCGGTTGCCGGGGTCGTGGCGGCCGGGGGAGCAGGCGAGGTGGAAGTCCCGTCCGGCGGTGAGGCCCGAGCCCTCCTCCAGGAGGGGGCGCAGGAATTCCTCGGTGGCGCCCGGGTAGGCGGTGGATTCGAGGATCACCGTGGTGTGCGGGCGCAGCTGTGCTGCCAGGGTGCGGGCGGCGTCGGCCAGGGCGGTGAGGTCCAGGGCGCGGTCCTCGCCGAGCGGCGTGGGCGTGCAGAGGACGGCGGTGCGGACCCGGCCGAGGGCGGTGGGGTCGGTGGTGGTGCGGAAGCCGGCGGAGAGCAGCCGGCGGAGTTCGGTGGTGGACAGCGGACCGTCGGCGCCGGAGAGCGCGGCGGTGGGCGGATCGGGGTCGTAGCCGATGGTGCCGATGCCGGCGGCGGTGGCGGCCTGGGCGAGTGGGAGGCCGAGGTGACCGAGTCCGATGACGGCGAGGTCTGCGGGCATGCTGCGGCCGTCCTTCCCGAGCGACTGCGAATGGCGTGTGCGCATCACGTGTGCGGAGGGCGCATAAATACACTAAGCGGATATTTGACCCAGAATAGGGATTGGTGGATCAAGGCGGCGGGGTGTTGCCGCCCGGAGCGGAGGGTGGATACCGGCACGCGGCGTGGACAGAATCGACGGACGGGGGGTGTGGCCCCGATCACAGCGGGAGGCAGCGGTGAAGACAGCGATACTGGGACCGGCGCAGCGGGCCGAGGCGCTCGCCCGAATGGCGGAGCGGGAGCTGGACATTCTCGTGGTCGGCGGCGGAGTCGTCGGCGCGGGGACCGCGCTGGACGCGGCGACCCGTGGTCTGTCCACCGGACTGGTCGAGGCGCGGGACTGGGCCTCGGGCACGTCCAGCCGGTCGAGCAAGCTCATCCACGGCGGTCTGCGGTATCTGGAAATGCTGGACTTCGCGCTGGTCAGAGAGGCGTTGAAGGAGCGGGGGCTGCTGCTGGGGCGGCTGGCGCCGCATCTGGTCAAGCCGGTTCCGTTCCTGTATCCGCTTCAGCGCAAGGGCTGGGAGCGCTGGTACGCGGGCTCCGGTGTGGCGCTGTACGACGCGATGTCGGTCTCGTCGGGGCACGGCCGCGGACTGCCCGTGCACCGGCACCTGTCGCAGAAGCGGGCGCTGCGGGTGGCGCCCTGTCTGAAGAGGGACGCACTGGTCGGTGCGCTCCAGTACTACGACGCGCAGATGGACGACGCGCGCTATGTCGCCACGATGGTGCGGACCGCGGCCGCCTACGGGGCGCAGGTCGCCAACCGGGCGCGGGTGGTGGGCTTTCTGCGCGAGGGCGAGCGGGTGGTCGGCGTACGGGTCGAGGACGTCGAGGGGGGCGGCGACTACGAGATCCGGGCGCAGCAGATCGTCAATGCCACCGGCGTGTGGACGGATGACACCCAGGCGCTGATCGGGGAGCGCGGACAGTTCCACGTCCGCGCGTCGAAGGGGATCCACCTGGTGGTGCCCAAGGACCGGATCCACTCCTCGACCGGATTGATCCTGCGGACGGAGAAGAGCGTCCTGTTCGTCATCCCCTGGGGGCGGCACTGGATCGTGGGGACGACGGACACCGGCTGGGATCTGGACAAGGCGCATCCGGCGGCCTCCAGCGCGGACATCGACTATCTGCTGGAGCATGTGAACGAGGTCCTCGCGACGCCGCTGACCAGGGACGACGTGGAGGGGGTGTACGCCGGGCTGCGGCCGCTGCTGGCCGGGGAGTCGGACGCCACCAGCAAGCTGTCGCGGGAGCACACCGTCGCGCATCCGGTGCCGGGGCTGGTCGTGGTGGCGGGCGGCAAGTACACGACGTACCGGGTGATGGCGAAGGACGCGGTGGACGAGGCGGTGCACGGCCTCGACCAGCGGGTCGCGGACTGCGTGACCGAGGACGTGCCGCTGGTCGGCGCCGAGGGGTACAAGGCGCTGTGGAACGCGCGGGCCCGGATCGCGGCGCGCACCGGACTGCATGTCGCCCGTATAGAGCATCTGCTGAACCGCTACGGCTCGCTGACCGAGGAGCTGCTGGAGCTGGTGGTGGCCGATCCGGCGCTGGGCGAACCGCTGGCGCACGCGGACGACTATCTGCGGGCCGAGGCGGTCTATGCCTGCACCCACGAGGGCGCCCGTCATCTCGACGACGTGCTGACCCGGCGCACCCGTATCTCCATCGAGACCTTCGACCGGGGCACCCGCAGCGCCCGCGAGGTCGCCGAGCTGATCGCGCCCGCGCTGGGCTGGGACGACGACCAGGTCGAGAAGGAGATCGCGCACTACCAGAAGCGGGTCGAGGCGGAGCGCGAATCGCAGCGCCAGCCGGACGATCTGACGGCGGATGCGGCGCGGCTGGGGGCGCCGGACATCGTGCCGCTCTAGGAGCGCGGCAGCCGCACCCGCGGACCGGAGCGGGAAGCTGTCAGCCGCGCCGGGCGCAGAACTCCGCCGTCAGGACCGCCGTGTCGGGGACCGCGGCGGAGTGGGTGTCGGTGTTGACGCGGTAGCTGAGGACGTGGCGGCCGTCGGCGGTGGCGGCGGTGCGGGCGTGGGAGCCGTTGATCTCGCCGTTGTGGCCCCAGACCGTGACGCCGCAGGGCAGCTCGGTCGCGTAGAGGCCGAGGCCGTAGGCGCCGCCGGTGTGCTTCTCGTCGCGTATCTGCGCCATCTGGCGGGGCGCCAGGAACCGGCCGCCGAGGAGCGCGGAGAAGAAGCGGTTGAGGTCGCCCAGGGTCGTGACCATCTCGCCGGCCGCGCCCGCCCAGCTGGGGTCCAGCGAGGTGGCGTCCACCCGCCGGTCGCCGATGTGGGAGTACGCCCGGCCGTGCGGCCTCGGCAGCGCGGGGACGGTGCCGGGGAACGAGGTGTGGTCGAGCCCGGCGGGGACGAGGAGGCGGCGGCGGATCTCGGTGGCGTACGGGCGTCCGGTGACGGCCTGGATGACCAGGCCCAGTACGAGGTAGTTGGTGTTGGAGTAGGAGTACCGGGCGCCCGGGGCGGCCGCCGGCCGATGGCGCAGGGCGGTCCGCAGCAGCTCGGCGGGGGTGTGGCGGTCGTAGCGGTGGGCGCCGAAGCCGGTACCGAAGAGCTGTTTCGCCAGCCGGGGGTCGTCGGTGTAGTTGAACAAACCACTCGTGTGGTCCAGCAGCTGGCGGATCGTCACCCGGCGGAGGCCGCCGCGGTCGCCGGGGCCGGTGGCCGGCAGGCCCGGCGGGAGGTGGGCGGCGGCGCTGTCGTCAAGGGCCAGCCGGTGCTCGGCGGCCAGTTGGAGGACGACCGTCGCGACCAGGGTCTTGGTGAGGCTGCCGGCCCGGAAGTGGTCCCGGGGCCCCATGGTGCGGCCACTGCGCAGATCCGCCACACCGGCCGTGGAGAAGCGCGCGGCCCGGTACCCGTCGTGGGTGGTGAGCGCGGCCGCGCCCGGGATCCCGTCGCCGACCAGGCGGTGCAGTGCCGGCGCCGTCCGCGCGGGCGGCCGTGCGGGTCCCAGGGCCACGGGGGCGAGGCGGGGTTGGCCGGTGGAGGCCGTCAGGAGCAGCGTGGCCAGGACCGCCAGGGCGCCCGTACGGACCAGGGCGTGACGGTGGCCCGCCGGGTGCGGCGCCGGGCGGTGGCCGCGGGCCGCGGCCGGGCGACGCGGGCGCTTCGTCATCGGGACTCCCGTTCGTCGGGGCCATCATGACGGGTACGGGGTGTTGTTCGGCACCGACCCGGGCCTTCCGCACGGCCGCGGATGAGGGAGAATGAAGGCTCTGCCAGGGTGGGTTGTCCGAGTTGGGCCAGTTTGGTGATCGATGCGATGTCGAAGCTGCCAACTCGGCTGGATTGCAGAGGGGATGCAGTGGGCGACGAGGTCGAGATGGACGGCAAGGGGGGCAGGCTGCTCGCCGGGCGGTACCGGCTCGCCGATGTTCTCGGCCGGGGCGGCATGGGCACGGTCTGGCGGGCACGTGACGAGGTCCTGGGCCGTACGGTCGCGGTCAAGGAGCTGCGCTTCCCGGGCGGGGTCGAGGAGGACGA
Source organism: Streptomyces sp. NPDC127097 (assembly GCF_042724075.1). Classification (NCBI taxonomy): domain Bacteria; kingdom Bacillati; phylum Actinomycetota; class Actinomycetes; order Kitasatosporales; family Streptomycetaceae; genus Streptomyces; species Streptomyces sp. NPDC127097. The sequence goes on from NZ_JBHXFI010000038.1 coordinate 4,975, forward strand.
GAAGCGTCGTCTGATCACCCGCACGCTGCGCGAGGCCAAGGCGATCGCCCGGATCCGGAACAACGGCGCGGTGACGGTCTATGACGTGGTCGACGAGGACGACCGCCCGTGGATCGTGATGGAGCTGGTCGAGGGACGCTCGCTGGCCGAGGTCATCCGTGACGACGGCCCGCTCACCCCGCGCCGTTCCGCCGAGGTCGGCCTGGCGGTGCTCGATGTGCTGCGCGCCGCCCACGCCGCGGGCATCCTGCACCGCGATGTGAAGCCGTCCAACGTCCTGATGTCCGACGACGGCCGGGTCGTGCTCACCGACTTCGGTATCGCCCAGGTCGAGGGCGACCCCTCCGTGACCTCGACCGGCATGCTCGTCGGCGCCCCCTCCTACATCTCCCCGGAGCGCGCCCGCGGCCAGAAGCCGGGCCCGCCGGCCGACCTGTGGTCGCTGGGCGGGCTGCTGTACGCCTGTGTTGAGGGCGTGCCGCCGTACGACAAGGGCTCGGCGATCGCCACGCTGACGGCCGTGATGACCGAGCCGGTCGAGCCGCCGAAGAGCGCCGGCGGGCTGGAAGAGGTCATCTACGGCCTGCTGGTGAAGGACCCGGAGGGCCGGCTGGACGACGCCGGGGCGCGGGCGCTGCTGCTGGATGTGGTGCACGCCCCCGAGGCGCGGAAGCCGGAGCCCCCGCTGGACGAGACCCGGGCGATGGTGCTGCCGACGGTGCCCAAGGAGCGGGCCACGGCGAAGTCTGACGGTGCGCCGAAGCCGAAGCCGAAGCCCGCCGTGAAGTCGCGGGTGCCGCGCAAGCCGAAGCCGAAGCCGGCCGCCGCCACGGTGGCGGAGCCGGCGGCCGGGAGCGGGACGGCGTCCGCCGGTGCCGCGGCGGACACGAGCACGGCCGCCGCCAAGGCCGGCAGCGCCAAGGTCGCCGCCACGAGCACCCCGGAGCGCACCGAGCGCCCGCAGCGGAAGGCGACCCCGGCCGCCGGGGAGACGGCCGGCGCGGACCGTGCCGGCTCCGGCGCGTCCCGTCCCACGCTCACCCGCCCCGGATTCGACACCGAGGCCGCCAAGGAGCGGCTGCGCGGTGCGCTGCGGACGGTCCGAACGGCGGCCGCCGCGGCGAGAGCCCGTGTGGACTCCAGACCCGCTGACGGGAACCGTCCGGCCACCCGGGCTTCGGTGACCGATGTCGTCCCGCGCCGCACCCTGGTCATCGTGGCCGTGGTCGCCGTCCTGGCGGTGCTGGGCACGGTCCTGGCCGTCGCGCTGAGCGGCGACGACGCCACGAAGAACAGCGGCAAGCCGGCCGGCAAGCACGACAGGTCGTCGTCCGCGGCGAAGGCGAAGCCCTCCACGGAGTCGGCCGGCTCGGGCGAGGACGCGGAGCAGGGCGGGCCCGCCTCGCCGGAACCGCAGCTGCCCGGCGGGGTCAGCCCGGCCGAGGACAAGGACGGCACCGGCGGCAAGGACGGCAAGGGCGGCAAGGGGGACAAGGCGGTGCCGGACGGCTTCGCCCAGATGTCCAACGGCACGTTCCACTTCGGTATGGCGATGCCCAAGGGCTTCCACCAGACGGGCACCGCGGGGGCGGGCTCCGGCGTCATCTACAGCGCCTCGGGCGGCTTCCCCCGTGTCCAGGTGGACTACAACGCCGAGCCCGGCAGCGACGCGGCGGCTTCCTGGCGCAGTCTGGAGCCGGCCGTGCGCGGCTCCGTCGAGGACTACCACCGCATCAGCATCAAGACGGTGAAGTGGCGGGGCTATCCGACCGTCGCCGACTGGTCCTTCACACGGCGTCAGAGCGGCCAGGACGTCCGGGTCCTCGACCGTGGCTTCCGCGCCGACGACCAGCACGGCTACGCCATCATGATCACTTGCAAGAAGGACACGTGGCCGGACAAGGAGTGCCAGGACGTGGTCTCGACCGCGTTCAAGACCTTCGCGATCAAGGACTGAGCGCGGGACCGGGTGCGGGCCGGGCGGCGCACGGACAGAGTGCGCGTCGTTGCGCGGACCGGCCCGCAAGCCGCGGTGCGGGCACGTATCGTGAGACCGCGAAGACCGTACGCATCCGCAATCGGCGGGAATACGACCGGAAGTGACCGGAGGCGCCCAGCGCCGAGGGCGTTCCGGTGCGACGGTAGACACAGCGCGCGCTGCGGGGAGGCGTCGTGGACGAGTACGCGGGAAGGGTGCTCGCCGAGCGTTACCGCCTGCCGTTGCGGCCCCTCGGCGATGACGACTTCACCGAGTCCCGGGCGTTCGACACGTTCAGCGGACAGGAGGTCCTGGTCCGCCAGGTGCCGCTGCCCGAGGTGGTCGACGCGGAGGTGGTGGGGGCGGAGCCGGCCGGGCCCGCCGAGCGGGGCACCGGCGCCGGCCGCTACGGTCCCGCCCGGCTGACCGCCGGAGCGGGGGTGGCCGACCGCAGCCCCCGGGACCCCGCGGTACGGCGCGCGCTGGAGGCCGCCACGACCGCGGCCCAGCTCGCCGATCACCCCCGGCTGGAGCAGGTCTTCGACGTCTTCGCGCAGGACGGCAGCCTGTGGATCGTCGCCGAACTCCTGCTCGCCCGCCCGCTGTCCGCGCTGCTCGCCGAGCGGACGCTGTCCCCGCACCGCGCCGCGGAGATCGCCGCGGATCTGCTCACCGTGCTGCGGGTGCTGCACGCGGAGGGCCGGCTGCACCGCAACATCACCGCTCACACGGTCCTGGTCTGCGACGACGGCCGGGCCATCCTGACCGGTCTGGCCGCGGGCGCGGCCCAGGAAGCGCTGTGCGGGACAGAGCCGTCCGCCACCGGTGACCCGCAGGACGGGGCCGCGCCGGACGCCCCGGCCGCCAGGACCTCGCTGCCCGACAAGACCTCGCCGACCGACAAGACCTCGCTGACCAAGCCGGCGCCGGACGAGGACACCACCGGCCCCGCGTACGGCCGGCCCACCGCCGGGCTCGCCGCCGAACGGGCCCGGCAGGCGCGGCTGACCGTCGTCGGCCCGCTCACCGAGCGCTGGGCGCCGGAGCAGGCCGGACCGGTGCACGAGAACTGGCAGCTGGCGCCGCCGGTCGGCCCGGCCACCGATCTGTGGGCGGTCGGCGCGCTGCTCTACCGGAGCGTGCAGGGGCAGCCGCCGTTCCCCGAGGACAGCGCCGTGGAGCTGGCGCAGCTGGTCTGTTCGCAGCCGCCCGCGGACGCCGAGGAGTGCGGGGCGCTGCGGCCGGTCGTCGAGTCGCTGCTGCGGCAGGACCCGGCCGACCGCCCGGACGCCGAGGAACTGAGCGGCTGGCTGCGCTCCTTGATCCGTACGGCGCCGGAGCCGGCGGTCGGCAGCCGGCTGGTGACGATGCCGGCGGAGGGGGCCGATCCGCGGCGGCTGCCGATCGTGCGGCGCCGCGGCGAACTCGTACGGAAGGGCCGGCACAAGAAGACCCGGGCGGCCCGCCGCACCCGGCCGCAGCCGGCCCCGGCCGCCGTGGGCGCCGCCGCGGCCGCACCGCCCGTTCCGCAGGCGCCGGCCCCGGAGCAGCCCACCCCGCTCGTCTCCACCACCCGCCCGCCGCGCCCCCCGAAGCAGCCGAAGCCGCTCCGGCAGTCCAGACCGGCCCGGCCCGGCAAGCCGGCCCCGCCGCCCGGACGGCGCGCGCCCGCGGACCGGGACCCGTACGACCAGCGGACGCCGGACGGGCCGGGCCCGGACGCCGCACCCCGCCCGCCGCGCGGGCCGCGCCACCTCGGCCGGCTGCTGCTCACCGCGATCCTGCTGCTGCTCGTCGGCGCGGTCGTCTATGCGATGGCGTTCCTGCCGAAGTCCGGCCCGGACTCCAAGGCGGGCGAGCGCGGTGCGGACCGTACGGGCAGCTCGGGTGCGGCGCCCGCCGACCCCGCACCGTCCGGGGACCAGGAGGGCGACCGCGCCTCGGCCGGCACCGGCGCACCGCAGACCACCGAGCCCGCCGAGGTCGCCAAGGGCTTCGAGGTACGCAGCGACCCGGAGGGCTTCCAGGTCGCGGTCCGCGAGGGCTGGCAGCGGCGCGGCGCCAACGACCGGGGCCAGGTGCGGTACGTCGGCGGGGACTATGAGCTGGTGGTGGTGCCCGGCCGCGACACGACAGCGCGCTTCGGCTCCGACCCGATGGCGTATCTCCAGAACAAGGAAGCCGAGCTGGCCCCGTACCGCTCCTCCGGCTGGGCCTCGGCCTCCGGCCTCCAGCGGATCGACGTCGGGAAGACGGCCATGGCCGAGGGCACCTTCTCCTGGCGCGACGCCAGCGGCCGCGAGGTGTACGTACGGAACCTCGCGATGATCCACAAGGGCCGCTACCACCTGGTCCTGGTGATCGGCCCGGACCGCGGCCGGCACGAGATCGACCAGCTCTACACCCAGGCGACGAGCGCCTACCGGCCGGGCTGAGGCGTTCCGGGGGGGGCCGCGGCCTCACCCCGGCCGGCCGCCCCCGAACCGCTCCCGCAGCTCCTGTTTGAGGACCTTGCGCAGCGTGGCGCCGCGGGGCAGGGCGGGCAGCAGCTCCAGCTGTTCGGGGAGTTTGTACCGGGCGAGGCCCTGGGCGAGGAGGTGCGCCGAGACGGCGGCGAGGGTCAACTCCCCGGCATTCGGGGGCTGTTCGACGACCGCGCAGACGCGTTCGCCGCGCTCGGGGTCCGGCAGGCCGATGACCGCGGCGTCGGCGATGTCCGGGTGGCGGTAGAGGAGTTCCTCGATCTCCTGGGCGGAGATGTTCTCGCCCTTGCGGATGATGATGTCCTTGAGGCGGCCGGTGACGACGAGGTGCCCGGTGGGGGTGAGGTGGCCGAGGTCGCCGGTGCGGAGGAAGCCGTCGGCGTCGAAGGGGGCGGGCTCGTCGAGATAGCCGCGGCAGACGGCCGGGCCGCGCAGGGTGATCTCGCCGCTTCCGGGGGCGATGCGGATCTCCATGCCCGCGGGCGGCCGGCCGTCGGTGTGGGCCAGGTGCGCGGGGCTGTCGTACGGGTCGCCCATGGTGACCATGGGGGCCTCCGTCATGGCGTAGCCGTGGGTGAGCCGGCAGCCGAGTGCGGCGACGACCTCGTGGTACAGCGCGGGAGGTTTGGGCGCGCCGCCGCCGGCCAGCAGCCGCAGCGAGGGCAGCAGCCGGCGGCCGGGCGGCAGCTTGCGTGCCTCGGCGAGGAAGAGGGCGTAGAAGGCGGTGGAGCCGCCGGCCAGGGTGACCCGGTGCCGGCGGTAGGCGGCGAGCGCGCCGGGCAGCGCGAAGTGTTCCAGGAGGACGGCGGGGGTGCCGTGTTCCAGCAGCATGACGGTGTAGTCGGGCCCGGCGACATGGGCGTACGGGAAGGCCATCGAGCCGATGTCCGACGGGGCCAGGCGCAGGGCCGCGCCCAGCCAGTGCCCGGCCGTGCGCAGAGTGCGGTCGGTGTGCAGCACGCCCTTGGGGGCCGCGGTGCTGCCGGAGGTCCAGTAGATCCAGCGGACCGTGTCGTCGTCGGCCGGTGGCGGGGGCAGGACGGCCGGGTCGGCGTCGGGCAGGGTGTCGTACGCCTCGATGACGGTGGGCGGACGGGGCAAGCCGGCGTCCGCCGTCACGCGGTGGTCGAAGCCGCGCCGGACGCCGGGGACGGCGAAGAAGGCCGCGCCGGTGCGGCGCAGCACCTGAGCGGTCTCGTGCGCGCCGTAGAGCGGCAGCACCGGGCTCTGGACGGCGCCGATCCGGGCCGGCGCGAGGCTGAACAGCACGGTCTCGATCCTGGTCGGCAGCTGCCAGACGACCCGGCTGCCCGGCCGTACGCCCTTCTCGTACAGGCCGTCCGCGACCCTCCCCCGTGCCTAAAGGGCACGGGAGGTGCCCCCATCGCGCGCCGGTGCAGGGCGCCGAAGCTGATCCGGCGTTCCTGCCGGGCGGACTCGGCCCCCTGGATGAGGGCCGGGGCGCCGGGGGTACGGGCGGCACGCCAGGCCACCAGGTCCCAGAGGGTGGTGCCGGTCATCGGCCCCTCCTGTCGCCATTTCACTGACGATGCGTCAGGTCGACTGCCGAGAGTAGAGGCCGGTGCCTTGTCGGTCCAGAGGGGCCGGGGCTAGGCTATTTCTGACGGTGCATCAGATTCGGACGAGGGGCGGACGATGACGAATCCGGTGGAGGGCGTCGACGACGCGGCGGGCCACCCGCCGCTGTGCGGCACCGCGGTCCGCGGGCCCGGCCCGGGCCTCGGCGAGTAGCCGCGCCATGGACCTCAGCTGCACGCCTGAGGAGGAGGACTTCCGGGCCCGGCTGCGCCGGTGGCTCGGCGAGGTGCTGCCGAAGCTGCCCGCACCGCCCGCCGCGACCGACTGGCCCGGCCGCCGGGCGTACGACACGGCCTGGCAGCGGATGCTGTACGACGCCGGATACGCGGGCCTGCACTGGCCGCGGGACGCCGGCGGGCAGGGTGCCACCCCCGCCCAGCACCTGATCTTCCTGGAGGAGACCGAGCGCGCCGGCGCCCCCTATGTCGGCGCCAACTTCGTCGGACTGCTGCACGCCGGGCCCACCCTCGCCGCCGAGGGCACCGCCGAACAGCGGGCCCGCTGGCTGCCGCCGATCCTGCGCGGCGAGGAGATCTGGTGCCAGGGCTTCAGCGAACCGGACGCCGGCTCCGACCTCGCCGCGCTGCGCACCCGGGCCGTCCGCGACGGGGACGACTACGTCATCACCGGCGCCAAGATCTGGACCTCGCACGCCGAGGTCGCCGACTGGTGCGAACTCCTCGTCCGCACCGACCCGGCCGCGCCCCGGCACCGCGGCATCAGCTGGCTGGCGCTGCGGATGGACGCGCCGGGGGTGACCGTCCGGCCGCTGCGCACCCTCGCCGGTTCGGCGGAGTTCGCCGAGGTGTTCCTCGACGAGGTGCGGGTCCCGGCCGCCCACCGCGTCGGCGCGGAGAACGACGGCTGGCGGGTGACGATGGTGACGCTGTCCTTCGAGCGCGGCACCGCCTTCGTCGGCGAAGTGGTCGCCTGCCGCCGGGTGCTCGGTGAGCTGGCCGAGGCCGCCCGCGCCAACGGCCGCTGGGACGATGCCGTGCTGCGCCGCAGACTGGGCCGGCTGAGCGCGGAGTTCACGGCGCTGTGGCGGCTGACCCAGTGGAATGTGAGCGAGGCGATGCGAGGCGCCGCGCGCGGCGGGCAGCGGGGGAGCGGCGGGGTCCCGGGCACCGGCGGCTCGGTCTTCAAGCTGCGCTATTCGCACGCCCGCCAGGAGCTGTACGACGCGGCGGCCGAGGTGCTGGGCGCCGGTGCGCTGGACGCGGACCACCCATGGGTCGCGGACCGGCTGTCGTCCCTCTCGTACACCATCGCGGCCGGTACCTCGCAGATCCAGCAGAACATCGTCGCCGAGCGCATCCTCGGCCTGCCGAAGGGTCGGTGACCGGGCGGTGGATTTCCAACTCAGCGATGAGCAGCGGGCGTTGAAGGACGGCACCCGGGAGCTCCTGGCCGGGCGGTTCGGCCGGGACCGGCTGCGGGCGGCCGTCGAGGACCCCGCACCGGACCGTGCGCTGTGGCGTGAGCTGGGCGCGGCCGGGTTCTTCGCGCTGCGGCTGCCGGAGCGGGACGGCGGGGTGGGGCTGGGGCTGCCGGAGGCGGTGCTGGTCCTGGAGGAGGCCGGGCGGGCGCTGCTGCCCGGACCGCTGGTGGCGTGCCAGCTGCTGGCCGGGGCGGTGGACGGGGTCGCGGCCGGCGAGCGGATCGCCGCGCTGTGCGACGGGGCGCGGGAGCCGCTGCTGTGGGAACACCCGGCCGGCTGCGATGAGTTGATCGTGCTGGAGGGCGGCGTCGGCCGCGCCGGGGGCGAGGCCGGCGGCCGGGTGGGAGGCGCGCGGGGGCGCACGGGCGGTGCGTACCGGAGTGCGTCGGCCCAGGTGTCCTGCGCCCCGTTTGCTTCCGTCGATCCCCTCACTCCGCTCGCCCGCGTCCTGGACCTGCCGGGCGCCGAGCTCGTAGCCGTGGACGCGCCGCGGCTCCGGCGCGAGGCCGCGTTGCTCACCGCGGCGCAGCAGCTCGGCAGCGCCGTCCGCACGGTCGAGATGGCGGCCGGCTACGCGCGCGAGCGCGAGCAGTTCGGCGTCCCCATCGGCTCGTTCCAGGCCGTCAAGCAGCTGTGCGCGCAGATGCTGGTACGGACGGAAATCGCCCGAAGTGCGGTGTATGCGGCGTCGGTCACGGAGAGTGCTCTCGACATCACGGGCGCGAAACTGCTCGCCGACGAGGCCGCGGTGCGCAACGCCCGGGACTGTTTGCAGGTCCACGGCGGAATGGGCTTCACCTGGGAGGCCGATGTCCATCTGCACCTCAAGCGGGCCTGGTGGCACGCCGAATGCTGGGGAACGGCGGGCGAGGCCGAGGAACTGCTGGCCGCGGGCCTGATCGCCTGACGGCGCGGAGGTGAAGGCCGGTGCGGGGGTGCGGGGCGGCGGCCGGTGTCAGACTGTGGCACTCCGTGTACGGAATGTCGGACTCACTACGCAGAAGCGGTCACGGAGTGTCGATATCGGGTTGTGTCCTAGGCGTGACTCGTCACAGGGGGGAGTCGGCGTTCCGCTCGGGTACTCTCCGTTGGGTGCGAGTGGTTCTGTGGCGCAACGAACCCGGTGCCGTCGGCAGGGCGGCTCCGGGGTACGGACTGCGCGCCGCTCGCCTCAGGCAGGGACCCGGTTGTCCCCCTTGTTCGACTCCCCGCGAAGCGCGTCGCACAGTATGCAGGATGCATACTCCCTTGCGCTGGAATATGCCCGAAGCGCTTGTTGGGGTGACTGAACGTCAACCATGCTGTGCTTCGCCGGGGTCACGCACCGTGACTCCGTGGAGGCGCGAGGCGATGTTTCCGCCGGTTCGGATGGTGTGAGCGGTGCAGGTGCTTCAGGTGCAGTTGGACGTACGGCCCGACCCCGCGGAGGTGGGGCGGGCCCGGCGGTGGGCCCGGTCGCGGCTCGTGGGTTCCGGCATAGGGATCGATGAGCCACTCGCGGAGACCTTGATCCTGTTGATCTCCGAGCTCGTCACCAACGCCGTGGTGCACACCGGCGCGGCGGCCGAGCTGCGGATGTGTTTCTCCGGCTCGGGTGCCGTGGTGGGCACGGTCCGGGTCGAAGTGGTGGACGCCAGCGCCCGCCCGCCGCGCCAGCGGCACGCCGACGGTGACGACACCAACGGCCGCGGCCTGGAGCTGGTCGACGGTCTGGCCGATCGCTGGGGCTGGCAGCAGGAAGGCGCCGGCAAGCGGATCTGGTGCGAGGTGGACCGCGGTCGCCCGCTGCTGATGGCGGCGGGGGCCGATCTCGGGGCGTATGAGCCCTCTTGTGCGAGGTCACGCACCGTGACGCATCAGGCGTAATCGAGTCGATCGGCGCACAACCGGCGCTCCTCCAGCAGAACCGGCAAACCGGTCGTCACGCATTTAGTCCAGACCAGGTGTTGACGTGGCGTGCCCACGTGATCACTCTTGGGTGAAGCGATGCGCCGTGAGGGGACGCCGAGGTCGTGCGGACCGGGATATCGGTCCGGGCCTTGGCGAGTGCGGATCGCGGCCCGGTCGGGGGCCCGGCGGGAGCCGGGGGAGGGTGGCGGTCCGCGGTGCCGTGCTCGGGGCGCGCATGAGCGCACCGCCACCTGACCGGCCGGGCGCCGTCGAGTCGCCGGCCGGTGCGGTCGGCGACTCGGCGCGGCCGCCTCAGAGGATCGCCACGGGGGCGACCGGCGCCCCGGTCCCGCCGACGAACGGTTCGGCCACCGCGGACAGGAAGAAGGCGAAGCGGCCCTCCTGCGCGCAAGCCGCCGACAGCTCCTCCAGATTCCAGTTCTGGCCCTGAAGCATGCCCATCTCCACGAGATGGAGGGCGTGCACCGGCATCCACAGGTTCTCGATCTCCGGCGGGAAGATCTCGAAGGTCAGGGTGTCGTTGGCGACCGCCGCGACCTCGCGTGCGTGGAACCACTCCGGGGTGCGCAGTGACAGGCCGGGGGACGGGAAGGCGTAGGTCTGCCGGTCGCCGGCGAGACAGTGCCGCAGCTGACCGGTCCGGACGAGGACGATATCGCCGGCCCGGACCGTCGTCCCGGCCAGCTCCTCGGCGGCGTCCAGGTCCTCCGGGGTGACGGCGTGCCCGCCGGGCAGCCCGTCGGTGCCGTGCACCCGGGCGACGTCCAGGAGGACGCCGCGGGAGGCGATCGGGGTGGCTTTCTCCAGGCCGAGGGCGGTGGCGCCGCCGTGTGCGGTGACCGAGTCGGCGGGGCGGTTGTTGTAGAGCCGTCCGGAGTGGGAGACATGGGCCAGGCCGTCCCAGTGGGTGGCGGCCTGGAGGCCCATGGTGACCGCGTCGTCGGAGGTCGCGACCGTACCGGGGCCGAAGATCTCCTGGTTGATGGCGGTCATGGTGTGCAGCGGGTTGACCCGGCCCGGGATCACGCCGGTCTGTACGCCGTCCTGTCGGAGGGGGAGGGCGAGCGGGATCCGGCGGCCGCTGCGGATGCCGGCGGCGGCCTCCCGGACGACCTGAGGGGTGATCAGGTTGAGGGTGCCGATCTCGTCGTCCGCGCCCCAACGCCCCCAGTTGTTCACGCGTTTGGCGATGTCATGGAACTCCTGGGGCAGGGGCATGGGGCCTCCTCGGGGCGGCCGGGGCCGGTTCGGCCCGGGGTCTTGTGTTCGCATCGGGTCTGCTCAAAAATCTAACGGTCCGTCAGAAACTGCGGGAAGGGTCACGGCATGGGGAACTTCTTGTCCGGCAAAGTGATCGCCGTAACGGGGGCGGGCCGCGGCATCGGCCGGGCGGTCGCCCTGGCCTGCGCGGAACAGGGCGCGAAGGTCGTCGTCAACGACTACGGGGTCGCCATCGACGGCGGTGAACCCAGCAGCGAGATCGCCGAGTCCGTGGTGAAGGAGATCGAGGCGGCGGGCGGAACCGCGACCGCCGTCGCCGACGATGTGTCGACCATGGCCGGCGGTCAGCGCATCGTGGACACCGCGCTGGCGCAGTACGGACGGATCGACGGTGTGGTGTGCGTGGCCGGGATCCTGCGCGAGCGGATGCTCTTCAACATGACCGAGGAGGAGTGGGACCCGGTCGTCGCCACTCATCTGAAGGGGACGTTCACGGTGTTCCGGGCGGCGGCCGCGGTGATGCGCCGGCAGAAATCCGGCACCCTGCTGGGCTTCACCAGCGGCAACCACCAGGGGTCCGTCTCCCAGGCCAACTACTCCGCCGCGAAGGGCGGGATCATCTCGCTGGTGCGGAGCGCCGCGCTCGGGCTGCACAAATACGGAGTGACGGCCAACGCGGTGGCGCCCGTCGCACGGACCCGGATGTCGGAAAAGGTGCCGATGGAGCTGACCGAGATCGGTCAGCCGGAGGACGTGGCGGCACTGGTCGTCTATCTGCTGAGCGAGCGGGCCCGGGAGATCACCGGCCAGGTCTATACGGTCGCCGGGCCGAAGATCGCGGTGTGGGCCCAGCCGGTGGAGCTGCGCTCCGTATACGCCGACGGGGGTGGGTGGACGCCGGAGAGGGTGGCGGAGGTGTTGCCGGGTTCCGTGGGGACGGATCCGATGCCGATGCTGGCGCGGGTGGCCGAGATGGCGAGCGCCTCGGCGGCGGCGAAGGCGCGGCAGTAGCGGGCCCACGTTGTCGGCTGTCCCGCCGTGGGGGACCTCGTTCTTTCGCCTGCGGCGGGCCGGGTCCGCTGCGCGGGGCTGTCGGGGTGCGGTGACGGGCCTCCTGGGCCTGGTGTGTGGACTGCTTCGCTTTACGTCCACACACCAGGCCCCTCCGGCCCGTCCCCTCCCGTGGGGTGGGGGGTGTGAGGTTCGTGGGGGCGTGTGTGGGAGGGCGTCGTGGACTTTGCGTTCGGGAGTGCGGACGAGGGATTTCGGGCTGAGGCTCGGGCGTGGCTGGAGGGGCATCTCGTAGGTGGGTACGCCGAGTTGGCCGGTGTGGGTGGTCCCGGGAGTGAGCACCTGGGGGGCGGGGTGCGGCGGGCGTGGGAGCGGGAGTTGGGGAGTGGGGGGTGGATCGGGCTCGGGTGGGAGTGTGCGGAGGGGGCGTACGGGAACCGGGCGGGGAGTCTGACCCAGCAGGTCGTGTGGGCCGAGGAGTATGCGCGGGTCCGGGCGCCGGGGCGGGTGGGGCACATCGGGGAGAATTTGCTGGCGCCGACGCTGATCGCGGCGGGGGACGAGGCGCAGCGGCGGCGGTTTCTGCCGGCCATCGCCCGGGGGGAAGAGCTGTGGTGCCAGGGCTACAGCGAGCCGGAGGCGGGGTCGGATCTGGCGGGGCTGCGGACGGTGGCGGTCCGGGACGGCGGTGGCCATCGGGTCAGCGGGCAGAAGATCTGGACGTCACTGGCCGGGGAGGCCGACTGGTGCTTCGTGCTGGCCAGGACCGATCCGGGGGAGCGGCGGCACCGGGGGCTGTCCTTCTTGCTGGTGCCGATGGATCAGCCGGGGCGGATCGAGGTGCGGCCGATCCGGCAGATGTCGGGGACCGCGGAGTTCAACGAGGTGTTCTTCGACGGGGCGCGGGCCCCGCACGTGGTGGGCGGGGAGGGCGCGGGCTGGCGGGTGGCGATGGGGCTGCTGGCGCGGGAGCGCGGGGTGTCCACCCTCGTCCAGCAGATCGGGTTCGCCGCGGAGCTGGCCGCCGTGATCGACGAAGCGGTGCGCTGCGGGTCGCTGCGGGATCCGGTGCTGCGTGCGCAACTCGTCCGGCAGTGGGCCGAGTTGCAGGTCATGCGGTGGAACGCGCTGCGGACCCTGGGGGCCGCCGGGGACGCGGGCGCGCCGAGTGTGGCGAAGCTGTTGTGGGGTGGCTGGCATCAGCGGCTCGGGGAGCTGGCGATGCGGGTACGGGGGGCCGCGGCGGTGCTCGGGCCCGTCGACTGGAGCGCGCGGGCGCCGTACGAACTGGACGCGCTCCAGCGGCTGTTCCTGTTCACCCGGGCCGACACCCTCTACGGCGGCTCGGACGAGATCCAGCGCAACATCATCGCCGAGCGTGTGCTCGGCCTGCCCAGACTGGAGCGGTGATGAGAGGCGTCATATTCGACGGCGAGCAGCCCCGGGTCGTGGACGATCTCGTGGTGCGGGACCCGGGGCCGGGTGAGGTGCTGGTCGGGATCCGGGCCGCGGGGCTGTGCCACAGCGATCTGTCGGTGATCGACGGGACGATTCCGTTTCCGGTGCCGGTGGTGCTGGGGCACGAGGGCGCCGGGGTGGTCGAAGCGGTGGGCGCGGGGGTCGGGCACGTGGTACCCGGCGATCATGTGGCGCTGTCGACGCTGGCCAACTGCGGGGCGTGCGCGGAGTGCGACCGGGGGCGGCCGACGATGTGCCGGAAGGCGATCGGGATGCCGCAGCAGCCGTTCCGGCGGGGCGAGCGCGAGCTGTTCAGCTTCGCGTCGAACTCGGCGTTCGCGGAGCGTACGGTCGTCAAGGCGGTGCAGGCCGTCAAGATCGCCGAGGATATTCCGCTGACCTCCGCCGCGCTGATCGGGTGCGGGGTGCTGACCGGCGTCGGGGCGGTGCTCAACCGGGCGAAGGTGGACCGCGGGGACTCGGTCGTGGTGATCGGCGCCGGCGGGATCGGCCTCAATGTGCTCCAGGGGGCGCGGATCGCCGGGGCGTCGGTGATCGTGGCGGTGGACGCCAACCCGGCGAAGGAGGACGTGGCCCGGCAGTTCGGGGCGACGCACTTCATCGATGCGTCGGCGGTGGCCGACAGCGTCAAGGCGGTGAAGGAGATCCTGCCGACCGGCGCCGACCACGCCTTCGAGTGCGTGGGCAGCACCCGGCTGATCCGGCAGGCCGTCGATCTGCTGGACCGGCACGGCCAGGCGGTGCTGCTCGGGGTGCCGCCGGCCACCGCGGAGGCGTCGTTCCTGGTGTCGTCGATGTATCTGGACAAGTCGATCCTGGGCTGCCGTTACGGGTCGGCGCGGCCCCAGCGGGACATCGCGCTGTACGCCCGGCTGTACTGCGAAGGGCGGCTGCTGCTGGACGAGTTGGTGACCCGGACGTATCCGGTGGAGGACTTCGCGCGGGCGGCGGACGACGCGCATCACGGGCGGGTGGCCCGGGGGGTGCTGACGTTCGGGCCGGACCCCGGGGCGCCCCTGGCCCGATCCTGATGAACCCTGGCCTTCCGGCCACTCGTTCCGTCCGGGGGTGACGAACGAAGCTGCTCCGGTGACCCAGACACCCGAACTGCCCCTGCGCGGGGCGGCGGCCCCCGCCCCTGCCCCCGCGCCCGGCCGGCGCCGCCCGCACCGGGCCTGGTCCGTCGCCGCCGTCACCTTCCTCACCCTCATCGGCGCGGCGGGTTTCGCCTCCCTCCCCGGCCTGCTCATCGAGCCGCTGCACGACGGGTTCCACTGGTCGCGCGGCACCATCGGCTTCGCGGTGTCGGTGAACCTCGCGCTCTACGGGCTGACGGCGCCGTTCGCCGCGGCGCTGATGGACCGGTTCGGCATCCGGCGGGTGGTGGCGGCCGCCCTGGTGGTGATCGCGACCGGCGCCGGGCTGACCGTCTTCATGACCGAGAGCTGGCAACTCGTCCTGTACTGGGGCGTGTTGGTGGGGCTGGGCAGCGGCTCGATGGCGCTGGCCTTCGCGGCGACGGTCACCGGCCGCTGGTTCACCGCCCGGCGCGGGCTGGTCACCGGCATCCTCACCGCGGCCGGCGCCTCCGGACAGCTGATCTTCCTCCCGGCCCTCTCCTGGATCGTCGAACGGTACGGCTGGCGGCCGGCCGCGGTGACCGTCGCGCTCGCCGCGCTCGCCGTCGTCCCGCTGGTGTGGCTGCTGCTGCGCGACCACCCGGCGGATGTGGGCGTCGCGCCGTACGGGTCGGCGGAGTTCGTCCCCAAGCCGCCGCCGCAGCGGGGCGCGGCCCGGCGTGCCGTACGGGCGCTGCTCTCGGCGGCCCGTACGGGTCCGTTCTGGCTGCTGGCGGGCACCTTCGCGATCTGCGGCGCCACGACGAACGGCCTGGTCAAAACACACTTTGTGCCCGCGGCGCACGACCATGGCATGCCGATGACGGCGGCCGCCTCGCTGCTCGCGGTGATCGGCATCTTCGATATCGCCGGAACCGTCGCGTCCGGCTGGTTCACCGACCGCTTCCACACCCGCCGGCTGCTGGCCACCTACTACGGACTGCGCGGCCTGTCGCTGATGTTCCTGCCGCTGCTGCTGTCCGACACCGTCCACCCGCCGATGGTCTTCTTCATCGTCTTCTACGGTCTCGACTGGGTGGCGACCGTCCCCCCGACCCTCGCCCTGTGCCGCGAGCACTACGGGGACGACGCCGCGATCGTCTTCGGCTGGGTGCTGGCCGCCCACCAGGTGGGCGCCGCGCTGATCGCCTTCCTGGGCGGCCTGGCGCGCGATGCGTTCGGCACGTACAACCCGGTCTGGTACGCGTCGGGCGCACTGTGCGCCGTCGCGGCGCTGATGGCCCTGGTCATCCGGCAGGGACGGGCGGGTGCCGGGGACGGGCGGGTGGCCGTGGCCCAGGGGTGACCATCAACACAGGCCGGAGAGCGCCGAGTTGGTGGGAAGCGCGCCCGCCCGGGGCATCATCCAGGTGAGAGAGGTGATGGGCGATGGGGATGACGGCGGTCGGGGCCGGCAGGGTGGAAGGGGCCGGTGAGGCCGACGGGAGCGGGGCGGGCGGGGCGATCGCTACGCCCGGGCGTACCGACGAGTCCGGGCCCGTCGGCCCGGTCTGGAGCAGCCGGACCCTGCTGGTCTCGATGGCGGCGCTGCTGGCCGAGGCCGTCATCACGACGGTCGGGCTGACCCTGTACTCCTTCATCCAGGAGGGCCCGTCCGGCAATGGGTTCATGGCGGCCTTCGTGCTGCCGTTCGCGCTGGTCCTCGGTGCCCTCCCCGGCTTCGTGCTGACGGTCACCCTGGTGCTGCCCACGCTGTCGCTGGCGCGCCGCGCGGCCCGGTGGGGAGGGTGGCAGGGGCCGCCGAAGTGGTGGTGGACGGCGGCCGCCGCCCCGTTCACCGCGGCCGGTGCGACCCTGGCGTACGGGACGGTGCTCGCGCTCCTCACCCGCTCGGTGGGGCCGCCGCGGGCCTACCTCGTGTGCTGGCTGGTGCTCGCCGCGGCCGCCGTTCCCGCGGCGCTGCTCGCCGCGGTCGCCGGACGGGGCACCGGGGCCCGGCGGACCGCCGGGCTGGTGCTCACCGTCGTGGGCGCCGGCTTCCTGGCCGCGTTCGTACTGGGCGTGGGCATTCTCGCGACGGGCCTGTAGCCCGCGGATGAGGGGGCCAGGGGGACGGAGTTCGTCGGCGTGCCGCCGCCCTCACGGAGCGAAGTGCCCGAAGGCTCCCCGGTGGAAGAGGAGCGGGCCGTTCCCGGCGGCGGCCGGGTCGGTGCCGAGCGCCTCGACCCGGCCGACCACGATGAGGTGGTCGCCGCCGGTGTGGACGGCCTGGACCGTGCAGTCGATCCAGGCGGGGACGTCCGCCAGCCGCGGTGAACCGGTCACCGGCGCGGCCCCGAAGGGGACCGCCGCGAACTTGTCGCCGCCGCTGACCGCGAACCCGCGGCAGAGCTCGCCCTGTCCGGCGCCGAGCACATTGACGCAGAAGACCCCGGCGCGGGCGATCCGCGGCCAGGTGGTCGATGTACGCGCCACCATGAACGTCACCAGCGGCGGGTCGAGGGAGAGCGAGGCGAAGGACTGGCAGGCGAACCCGGCCGGGCCCGGCTCCCCGGGGGCCGTGATCACCGTGACCCCGCTGGCGAAGTGCCCCAGTACGGAGCGGAATTCCGCCGGGTCAAGAGGGGCGCGCTCGTCCTCGCGTACGGCGCGCAGCGCGGGCCGCGGCAGCGCGCCGGCGGGGGACGGCGCGGCCGCCGCCGTGGGCGCACCGACGGAGCGTAGGTACCGCACGACCGTGGCCGCCATTCCCGCATGTCCCATCATGCCTCTCATTGAATCTGATGGAGCGTCAGATGTGAAGGCGTGCGGAGCGGGCGCCACCCGCAGGTGTGGTTTCCCCTGTTTCCGGGATGATCTGCGAGGGATTCGGGGCAGATTGGGGCTGGATTCCTGATTGCGTGTCGTTCGCACGGGTAGCGTCCACTGCGGCCGCGTCCGTAGCCGAGCACGGGGGAGAGTTCCGGTACATGGCCGATGCGAGAGCGTCGTCAGCTTCGTCTGCCGCGTCACCCACCTTCGACGAGGTCTTCTGTGGGCTGCTGCCCCGGCTTTACCGAAGGGCGGTGATGCTGGCCGGATCGAGACAGTCCGCGGAGGACGTGGTGCACGAGGCATATCTCAAACTCGCGGCCCG
The DNA here is from genome assembly GCF_042724075.1 of Streptomyces sp. NPDC127097. Taxonomy (NCBI): domain Bacteria; kingdom Bacillati; phylum Actinomycetota; class Actinomycetes; order Kitasatosporales; family Streptomycetaceae; genus Streptomyces; species Streptomyces sp. NPDC127097. The sequence continues at coordinate 22,313 of NZ_JBHXFI010000038.1, forward strand.
CCCCCAGCGCTTCCTGGCCCATCCCGAGCCCTATGCCTATGCCTTCACCGCCGTCCTCAACGTCGCCCGCGACGCCTACCGCAAGGACCGGCGCCAGGTGCTGGTCGACGGCATGGAGGGCGTCGAGGAGGCCGGTGCGGGCGGCGCCGCCGGTGGAGCGCCTGGTGGGGCGCCCGGCGGCTGGGACGGCGGGGTGGAGCGGCGGCAGTCCGAGATCGAAGCGGTGCGCCTGCTGGGGAAGTTGTCCCATCGGCAGGCCGGCATCGTCATCCTCGTCGACCTCGACGGCTACACCATCGACCAGGCCGCCAAGATCATGAAGGTGCATCGTGGTACTGCCGCCCGCCATCGCGCCCGCGCGCTGGACAGGCTGCGCGCCTACCTCGTTGAATCGGAGCACGGGCAGGCCGGGAGGTGAACGGCGCGGTGGACGTGGGGCCACGGTACGACGGCGGTGCGGGCGCGGCGGGCGGTGACGGGCCGGGCCACGGCGGCGGCCGGGGCGACGGCGGCGGGGACGATGCCGAGGCGCTGCTGCGCGCCCGACTACGGCTCGCGGACGAACAGATCGAGACACCACCCGGCCTGTGGGACCGCATCCGGGAGCCGGGCACCGCGCCGGCACCCGCCGTGGTGCCGCTGCCCAGGAGGCGGCCGCGGATGGTCGTGCTCGTCGTGGCGGCGGCGGTGGCCGCGGTGGCGCTGGGGGTGTGGTGGCTGGTGCGCCCCGGGCCCGTCTCCCTCCGGCCGGCCGGGCCGCCCCCGACGGTGAAGATCACGGTCTACAACAGCGAACGGGCCTGCCGCACGGGCCGTTCCCTGGAGTGCGCGCTGCGGCTGGCCAACGACCCGCGCGCCAAGTACGCCGCGCGCGGCAACTCCGCGGGCCGGGTCTGGCACGGCGATGCGCTGGCCGCGCGCTGTGTGGTGACGGACGGCCGGATGGTCCGCGACGAGGCGGGCGTCACCTCCACCCGCTGGTATCTGGTCACCAGCGGGCAGGGGGTGCGGGGCTGGCTGCCGGGGGTGCGGACGCGGAACACCCGTGAGGTACCGGAGTGTCCGGAGAGTGTGACGTAGGGCCTGTCGTTTGGACCAGGTCGGGCTCGCGGGGGCTGCGCGAGGTCAGCGGCCCCGGAACGACGGGCGGCGGCGCGCCACGAAGGAGGCGACGCCCTCCTGTGCGTCCGCCGTCGTCATATTGAGCTCCTGGGCGGTGGCCTCGGCGGCGAAGGCCGCGCTCCGGTCGGTGTCGAGTGAGGCGTTGACCAGCTGTTTGGTCAGGGCCAGTGCGCGGGTCGGGCCGGCCGCCAGCCGCTCGGCCCACTCCCGGGCCGTCTTCGCCAGCTCGAAGTCCGGCACGACCCGGTTGACCAGACCCAGCCGTTCCGCTTCGCCGGCCGACAGGGCGTCCCCGAAGAACATCAGCTCCTTGGCGCGCTGCAGGCCGATCAGCCGCGGCAGGAGGTAGGCGCCGCCGCCGTCCGGGACCAGGCCGCGGCGGACGAACACCTCGATGAACCGGGCCGATTCGGCGGCCAGCACCAGGTCGCAGGCGAGCGCGAGATGGGCGCCGAGCCCGGCCGCGGTGCCGTTGACGGCGGCGATGACCGGCTTTTCGCAGTCCAGCACCGCCGTGATGAGCCGCTGGGCGCCGCCCCGGATCATCCGGGCGACATCACCGGCGACCCGCTCGCCGGCCGGCGGCCCGCCGCGCAGATCGGCGCCGGCGCAGAAGCCCTTGCCGGTCGCGGTGAGCACGACGGCCCGGACACCGGGGTCGGCCGAGGCGTCGGCGAGCCGGCCGATGAGGCGTTCGCGCTGGTCCCAGGTGACGGCGTTCATCGCGTCGGGCCGGTTCAGGGTCAGCCACGAGACGCCGTTGTCAGTGGCGTGCAGTATCAATGAATCGGCGGTGTCGGCGGTAGCGGCGGTGTCGGCGGTGTCGACGGGTTCCGCGCGGGAGGCGGGGCCGGCGGGCTCGTCGGGCACGGCGGGGGGAACGGAACCGGGGGACGGTGAGGGTGTCATGGGGGAGCGGCTCCAGAGGGTGTGGTCGGGGCGGGCACGGCGGCCGGCTCCGTGGCGGCCCACGGGCTGGGGGCGGGCCGGGGCGCGGGCCTGGGCGTGGGTGCGGTCGCGGACGCGGGTGTTGGGGGTGTGGTCAAGGGCAGACGGCGAGCGCGTCGAGGGCCACGGCGCCCTGTCCGCGTGGCAGCACCACCAGCGGATTGATGTCCAGCTCGGCGAGCTCGTCACCGAGTTCGAGCGCCATCCGCTGCACTCTCAGGACGGTCTCGACCAGCGCGTCGAGGTCCGCGGGCGGCGCTCCGCGCACACCGTCCAGGAGGGCCCGGCCGCGGAGTTCGTCGAGCATCGCGCGCGCCTGGTCCTCCCCGAAGGGCGGTACGCCCACCACGACGTCCCGCAGCACCTCCACCAGCACCCCGCCCAGGCCGACGGTCACGGTCGGCCCGAAGAGGCTGTCCCGGGTGACGCCGACGACCATCTCGACGCCCCGCTCGATCATCTGGCAGACCAGCACCCCGTCCAGCGGCACGTCCTCGTAGCGTGCGATGTCGGTGAGCTCGCGATAGGCGTCCCGGACCTGGCTGGCCGAGGTCAGCTGGACCTTGACCAGGCCGAGTTCGGTCTTGTGCGCGAGCTGCGGCCCGGATGCCTTCATGACCACGGGATAGCCGACCAGGCTCGCGGCCCGTACTGCCGCCGCCGCGCTGGTCACCAGCTGTTCCCGCGGGACCCGGATGCCGTAGGCGCGCAGCAGCTGCTTCGCCGCGTGCTCGCTGAGCTGCTGGCCCGGCCGCATCAGGGCCCGCGCCTTGCGCGCGGACGGGGACAGGACGCGCGGGGCGTCGTCGAAGGGCGAGCGGTAGCCGTCGACGAAGCGGTGGTGGTCGAGGTAGGCGCGGACGGCGGTGATGCAGTTGGCGAAGGTGCGGAAGGTCGCCACCCGCGAGGAGCCGAGGAGGGTACGGCGGTAGGCGTCCTCCGTACCGACCGGCGAGCCCCACACCACACACACCAGCTTGTCCGTCTGCTCCGCCGCGTCCACCAGATCCTGCGCGAGCTTGTCGCTCATCGGCGGGAAGGGGCCGGTGATCGGGCAGATCAGTACGCCGATGGCGGGGTCGGCCAGGATCGCGTCGAGGATCTTGCGGCCGCGCCAGTCGCCGACCGGATGCCCGCCGTTGTCGACCGGATTGGCGACGTGCAGGTACTCCGGTATCCACTGGTGCAGTTCGGCCTGCTTGGCGGGGCCGAGGGTGGGCAGCCGCAGACCGGCCGCGGTCGCCAGGTCGGAGAAGTGGGCGCCGGTGCCACCGGAGATCGAATAGACCGCGACGCCCTCGGCGGTGGGCTTCCTGGCGCGGGCCAGCAGCGCCGCGGTGTCCTGAAGCTCGTCGAGCCCGTCGACCCGGATCACCCCGAACTGCCGCATCGCGGCGTCCACGACCTCGTCCGCGCCGGTGAGCTTGCCGGTGTGCGAGGCGGCCGTGCGGGCACCGGTCTCGGTGCGGCCGACCTTGACGGCGACGACCGGCACCTTGTTACGGGCGGCCCGGTCGGCGGCCAGCAGAAAACTGCGGCCGTCCTTGAGCCCTTCCACATACGCCGCGATGGCCCCGACCTCGGGACGGGTGGCGAAGTAGGAGAGGAAGTCGGCGGTCTCCAGATCGGCCTCGTTGCCGGTGGGCGCCCAGTGCGAAAGGCGGATGCCCAGCTCCTGGAGGCTGAAGACGGGACGGCCCTGGTGGCCTGACTGGGTGATCAGGGCGATGGCCGGCCCGTCCAGGTCCGTACGGAACTTCTCGAAGGCGTTGAGGTTGGTGTTCGGCCCGAGCAGCCGCACCCCGGAGCGGGCGACGGCCTCGGCCAGCCGCTCCTGGGCGGCCGCACCGCGCTCGCCGGTCTCCGCGAACCCGGAGGCGAAGGCGACCGCGAACTTCACCTTGGGCTCGGCGAGTTGCTCGATGACCGGCAGCGGGTCGCCGACCAGGAGGACCGCGAGATCGACGGGTTCCGGCAGCTCGGCGAGGGAGGCATGGCAGGGCCGCCCGAAGACCTCGGTGCGGCCCGGGTTGACGGGGTGCAGCCGGGCGCCGACCCGTTCCGCCCAGGCGATCAGCTGACGGGTGATGCCGGTATTGGGCCGGCCCTCGCTGTCCGAGGCGCCGATCACCGCCACGGACTCGGGCCGGAAGAACCGGTCCAGGTCGGGCACGGGTGCGTGCAGCGGACGGCCGCTGACATCCCGGTCGACGGGGCGGGCGCCCTGGCCCCCGCCGTCGCGATGCGGTTCACTCATGCCGTGGACGGTGTGTGGTGGTTGCTCCCCACAGGCCACGACGCGGGCCGGCCGGGAGTGAGTGGTGAGGGTGCCGTGAGTCGATCCAAGCATCGCAGACGCCCGCTCCTGTGTGACGGCTCTCGATAACTGACGCATAGTCAGATTACTGAACTGACGCCATGTCAGCTATGGGGTTGCAGGGGAAAGCTTGTGGGGGCCTTGGTTGTCCGTTGTCGCCGCCTGCCTCGGGTGGATCGTTGCGGTCCCCTTGCGTACCGGGCCTGCTTCGGTTGAACTGACGTACCGTCAGGGATGGGCGGGGTCCCGGTTGTCTCTCTGCTCGCGAGGAGCCGGCAGGCATGGTCGTTCGACGAGGTGCTGGGGGTGTTCCGGTGAGGGCCAGGGCTGGTACGGAGACGCGGAGTGCGGAGACCCGGAGTACGGAGGACCGAAGTACGGGCACCCGGGGTGTGGCGCGGAGTGCCGCGCGGTTCGATCTTCCGGAGGTGGATGACTTCACCCGGCCGTACTGGGACGCGGCGGCCGAGGGGCGGCTGCTGCTGCGCCGCTGCCGGGCCGAGGGCTGCGGTGCGGCCCACCACTACCCGCGCGAGTTCTGTCCGTACTGCTGGAGCGAGGACGTCGACTGGGAGCCGGCCACCGGCCGCGCCACCCTCTATACCTGGTCGGTCGTGCACCGTAACGATCTCCCGCCGTTCGGCGACCGGGTCCCGTATGTCGCGGCCGTGGTCGATCTCGCCGAAGGCCCCCGGATGATGACCGAGATCACCGACTGCCCGGAGCCGGAGCTGCGGATCGGGATGCCGCTCGTGGTGCACTTCCGGGGCGTGGGTGGGGGCGCGGACGTGGACTTGGTACCGGGCGAGGGCGGCGGCGGGGGCAATGGTGGGGCCGGGGGCGCCGCGGTCGCCGTCCCCGTCTTCCGCCCGGCGTGAATCCGCGCCCCGGGGCCCCGGCCCGGCCCACGGCGCCCACGGCCCAGCCCCCGTAGCTGCGGCCCGGTCCACGGAGCCCCGCCCCCGTCCCCGGTGCCCCGCCCCCGCCCCCGGCTATTTCCGGTGGCGGCCAGGCCGGGCCCGAGGCATGCTGTGGCCGTGCTGATCCGTGAGGCGACCGCGGCCGACTGGCCCGCCATCTGGCCCTTCTTCCACGCCATCGTGGCGGCCGGGGAGACCTATACCTATCCGCAGGACATGGACGAGGCGACGGCCCGCGAGATGTGGCTGCTCACGTCGCCCGGCCGCACGGTCGTCGCCGTCGACGACTCCGGCACGGTCCTCGGTACGGCCAAGATGAACCCCAACCACATGGGCGGCGCCTCGCACATCGCCAGCGCCAGCTTCATGGTCGACCCGCAGTGCGGCGGCCGCGGTGTCGGCCGGGCCCTGGGCGAACACGTCCTGGCCTGGGCCCGCGCCGAGGGCTACCGCGCGATGCAGTTCAACGCCGTCGTGGAGACCAACACCGGCGCCGTCGCGCTCTGGAAGTCGCTGGGCTTCCAGATCATGACGACCCTCCCCGAGGGCTTCCGGCACCCCACCAAGGGCTATGTGGGGCTGCACATCATGTATCAGCAGCTGTGAGGACCGGCGGCAGCCGTCCGCCGTCGCCCGCGCCGCCCCGCTGCCGTCTGTGCCGTCCGCTGCCGCCCGCCGGCGTCCGCGCCGTTCGCGCCGTTCGCGCCGTTCGCTCACGGCCAGAGCAGCTCCTGGATCCAACGCCCGCCCTCGTGGCGGTAGTTGAGCCGTACGTGCCGGCGTTGCGCATCGCCCTGGAAGAACTCGACTTCCTCCGGGCGCAGCACATACAGCGTCCAGCTCGGTACCTGTGCCTCGGGCTCGCGCCGGGCGTGCTCCCACGCCGCCTCCGAGGCGCGCGCCAGCTCCTCGACCGAGCCGAGCACCTCGCTCTGCCGGCCGACCAGCGCCGCGGCCAGCGCGCCCGTGGAGCGGTGGTGCAGATCGGCCGCGCTCTCCTCGGGGCCCGCCACGGTCACCGGCCCGCTGACCCGCACCTGGCGGCCGACCGCCGGCCAGTAGAAGCCGAGCGCCGCCCGCGGCCGCACGGCCAGCTCGCGACCCTTGCGGCTGCCGCGGTGCGAGGCGAAGTGCCAGCCGCGCTCATCGGCGTCATGCAGCATCAGGGTCCGTACGGAGGGGGTGCCGGCCGCGTCCGCCGTGGCGAGCGTCATGGTGTGCGGCTCCGGAACCCCGGCCTCCGCGGCCTCCCGCAGCCACCGCCGGAACAGCGGGAGCGGCTCGGCCGGGGCCGTCGCCGGGTCGAACGACGGCAGTACGACATCCCAGACCCGCAGCCCGCGCAGCAGCTCGCGGAACGCCTGGGCGTCCGCGTCATCGGCGTGGTCTGCCGGGGTGCCGGCGGGGCCGGCGTCCGGTGGGTCCTGATGCGCGGAGTGATCGGTCATGTCAGGCAGCGTACGTCGGGCCTCCGGCAGCCGGAGCGCGCCCGGCGGCGGGAGCAGGCCCGGCGGCCGGAGCGTGCTCGGTGGCGGGAGCGCACCCGGCAGCCGGAGCGCGCCCGGTGGCGGAAGCGTGCCCAGTGGCGGGAACACACCCAGTTGCCAGCGCGTGCCCGGTGGCCGCGGCCGGCGCCGGATGGGCCTTGAGGGTGATCGCGTTGGCGGCCCGCTGCACGCCCTCGGCGATCTTCTTCGCGAGCAGGTTCTGCCACGGCATGTACGGCAGGATTCGCATCATCAGATGCCGGAACCGGATCTGCCGCCGGGTGTCCGCCGTCATGTCCTTGGCGAACTTCTCGGCCAGCGCGTGATTGACCGCGACATAGCCGCGCAGCTCGCTCTCGTAGCGGTCGAACGCCTCCTCCGGCCCGCGGCCGGCCACCGCCAGCTCCCCCGCCAGCACATACGCGCCGACCAGCGCCATCCCCGTGCCCTGTCCCGAGGCCGGTGAGGCGCAGTGCGCGGCGTCGCCGAGCAGCACCACCCGGCCGCGCGACCAGCGGTCCATCTCGATCAGCTGGAGCCCGTCGAAGTAGAAGTCGTCCGCCGCGCGGGCCGCTTCGAGCAGCCGCGGGATCTGCGTCCAGCCTCTGGACGGGCGGACGCCGACGTCCTTGAACGCGGCGTCGAGCAGCGCCAGTTGCTGGGCGGGCTGCCGGTGGTCGTAGGACAGCCGCGGCGAGCGGAAGGTGAGCAGGCCCTTGGCGGCCGGGTCTCCGGCCGAGCTGTAGACGCAGCTCAGCCTGCCGGGTACCGCGTGGTACAACTCCTCGCGGTCCAGGCCGAGTTCGTTCGGCACCGAGAACGCGGAGATATACGCCCCGAGGTGCCGTACGAACTGTTCCTCCGGGCCGAAGGCCAGCCGCCGGACGTTCGAGTGCAGACCGTCCGCGCCGACGACGAGGTCGAAGCGGCGGGGCGCACCGCGCTCGAAGGTGACGTCGACGCCGCCGGTGCCGCCGGTGCCGTCGGAGCCGTGGCCGTGCTCGTCCGGCCGCTGGGTGAGGGACGTGATCGAGTCGCCGAAGACGTACTCGACGTCCGCCCGGGTGCGTTCGTAGAGGATGCGCGCCAGGTCGCCCCGCATGATCTCGTCGTCCCGGCCGACCCGGGCGCCGAAGAGGGCGGCGGGGAGGGTGGCGATCCGCTTGCCGTCGTCGTTCACATACGCGCCGGTCCGCATGTCCGTACTGGCGCGCTGGATGTCCGCCAGGATTCCCATCCGTTCGGCGACCTCGACCGCCGCACCACGGATGTCGACCTTGTAGCCGCCGGTCCGCAGCTCGGGGGCGCGCTCGACGACGGTCACCGCGAAGCCGTAGCGGTGCAGCCAGTGGGCGAGCGCCGGGCCGGCGATGCTCGCGCCGGAGATCAGCACGGTCCGGGGGCTGGTGCGGGGGGACGGCGAAACGGTGCCGGACATGGCGGGGTTCCCTTCGGGGTCGTGGTGCTCCTGCATGCACTGCGCCACAAGGCCGCGGCGCTCGGTCGTGGTGCATTCGCTGACCGGTACTCGAACTATACGAGCGTCTTAAACGCTTGTCTATGACGCTTGTCTATGGCGTTTGTTCAAGGTGACTGCCGGGGGGCGTTCGGGGCGTTCGGATCGTCCGGGCCGTGGCGCGGCTCTAGGACACGCCCTGTCCTAGATGCTCACTACCGTCGGTGCGGGCAATGGCACTGCGAAGGAGCAGACGTTGAGCGAGATCAGCAGCAATCAGCCATTCGGTACGCCGACTTGGATCGATCTCGGGGTCCCCGACCTCGACCGGGCGAAGGAGTTCTATCGCGCGCTGTTCGGCTGGGAGTACGAGGAGCGGTCGGCGGCGACCGGTCCGTTCACCCTGTGTCTGCTGCGCGGCCGGCGGGTGGCGGCCCTGCGGTCCGTCTCCGCCGCGGACGTCGAGGGCGAGTCCTGGTGGCTGCCGTACCTCGCCACGGACGACTGCGACGCGGCGGTCAAGCGGAGCGTCGAGTGCGGCGGGACGGTGACGGTGCCGCCCGCGGACGTGGCGGGGCTGGCCCGTACGGCCGTCGTCACGGACCCGGTCGGTGCCCGCTTCGGGCTCTGGCAGGGACGTACGCTGCCGGGCTGCGAGCTGGTCAACGAGCCCAGCACACTGATCCGCAACGACCTCGCGGCCCCGGACCCCGAGCCCGCCCGCCAGTTCTACGCCGCCGTCTTCGGCTTCACCCTCGACGGCAACGACGATCTCCCCGACTTCGACTTCACCTTCCTGCGGCGGCCCGACGGCCATGAGATCGGCGGCGTCTTCGGCGACCCCGCGGCCCCCGCCTCCCGCTGGCAGACCGTGTTCGAGGTGGCGGACACCGACGAAGTGGCGGCCCGCGCCGTCGCCGCCGGCGGCACGGCCGGCACCCCCGAGGACGCCCCGTACGCCCGCATGGCCTCGCTCACCGACCCCTTCGGCACGGCCTTCAGCATCGGCACCCGCCCGGCCGCCGACTGAGCAACGGCCGCTCTCCGGGACTCCCCTCCGGCGCCGGGCCCGACCCCGGCGCCGGGCCCGCCCGCGACTCTCCGCCGGGGGCCCGGCCGCGGGTCTTCGCCGGGCTCCCGCCGGCCCGGCCTCCCGAGGCCGGCGCGGGCCCCGCCTCACCCCCGCCCCAACACCACCGTCCCCGACGAACAGAACCAGCCGCCCGTGCCGGAGGCGACCGCGAGCTGGGGCAGCCGGCCGCCGGGCTTGCGCACCTGGCGGTCCGGGCCGGCCTCGCCGCGGAGCTGGCGTACCGCCTCGACCAGCAGGAACAGCCCCCGCATCCCGGGGTGGCAGGCGGCCAGCCCGCCGCCGTCGGTGTTGACCGGCAGCGCCCCGTCCCGCAGCAGCCGTCCCTCCCCGACGAACGCACCGCCCTCGCCCTTGGCGCAGAAGCCCAGGTCCTCCAGCGTCACCAGGGTCATATAGGTGAAGGCGTCATAGAGCTCGGCGAGGTCGATCTCGGCGGGGCGGACCCCGGCGCGGCCGAAGGCCAGCCGGCCGGAGACCGCCGCGGGGGAGACGGTGAAGTCGTCCCACTCCGACATGGTGGTGTGGGACACCGCGGTGCCCGAACCGAGCACCCACACCGGGGGTTTGGCCAGGTCGGGGACGTACTCCTCGGCGACGAGCAGGACCGCGCAGCCGCCGTCGGAGCGGATGCAGCAGTGCAGTTTGGTGAACGGGTCGGCGATCACCGGTCCGTCGAGCACCTCGTCGACGGTGATCGGGTCGCGGTACAGGGCGTCCGGGTTGGCCGCCGCGTTGGCGCGTGCCTGCACCGCGACCTGGGCCAACTGCTCCAGGGTGGTGCCGTATTGGTGCATATGGCGGCGGGCGGCCATGGCGTATTTGGCGATCAGGGTGTGCCCGTAGGGGACCTCGAACTGGAGCGGGCCACGGGCGCCGAAGGACAGGTTCGCGGTGCGCCGCCCGGCCCTGATGTCGGCGCGGGCGGTGGAGCCGTAGACCAGGAGTACGGCGTTGGCGTGGCCGGCGGCGATCGCGTCGGCGGCGTGCGCGGCGAGCACTTCCCAGGTGGCGCCGCCCACCGACGTCGAGTCGACCCAGGTGGGGCGCAGTCCCAGGTACTCCGCGACCTCGACGGGCGCGAGCGTGCCCAGCCCGGCCGAGGCGAAGCCGTCGATCACCGCCCGGTCCAGCCCGCTGTCGGCGAGTGCCCGGCGGGCGGCCTGGGCGTGCAGGGCGTACGGGGTGGCCCGGTCCACGCGTCCGCAGTCGGACAGCGCGACTCCGGCGACGGCGACCTTGCGATTCCCGTAAGTGGTCCCTGAGGTCATGAATCTGACGGTACATCAGATATGAGGGGCCGGGCAGGGGGCGGGATACGGCGCCGGAGGCCCTGCCTTGCCGCCTCGCCGCCTCGCCCCGGCATGGCCACGCCGCCTCGCCGCCACGCCGTCTCGCCCCCACGGCCCCGCCGCCCCCATAGACCAACTTAAAGCGATTATCCGAGAATCGGAGGTTTCCGGCGGCCTTCAAATGACTCCCGGGTGACGGTATTCTCACATCGCTTTGTGCATTTCACCGGCCGGTTTCCGGCCGGCTGACTGCTCGCTGTTTGCCCATGCGGCGGAGCAGACATTTCCATGCGCGGGACGGGATGTTTCCGCTTTCCTCAGGGAGTGTCATGTTCGCCTATACGCCACATATTTCGGCACTTGCGCCGGACCGTGGTTCCGGATTACGTGCCGAATTCGTGCCAGGGGCAGTTATCCCCGTGGGTACGCTGCCCCAGGGAATCACCCTTTCGCCCGACGGAACCCGTGCCTATGTCGCCAACCGGGGCTCGGACACGGTCAGTGTGATCGACACCGCCACCGACACCGTCACGGCGACCATCCCCACGGGGGCCGGGCCCGTATTGGTGGCCCTTGGCCCGGACGGCACCCGCGGATACGTGACCGTCGCAGATGCCGGTCTGGTGAGCGTGCTCGACACCGCCACGAACACCCTCGTCACGGACATCCCCGTAGGGGCGGCACCGGCGATGGCGGCGGTCACCCCGGACGGCACCCGGGTCTACGTGACACAGCAGGCCGACACCACGGTGAGCGTGATCGACACGGCCACCAACACCGTCACCGGCACCATCCCCGTCGGGGTCGGGGGCACCGGTGTGGTCATCACGCCGGACGGGGCCCGCGCCTACGTGGCGTGCTATTCGGCCGGCGTCCGAGTGATCGACACTGCCACGAACACCGTCACGACGACGATCACGACCGGCGATGTCCCCATCCTGCTGGCGCTCAGCCCCGACGGGTCCCGCCTCTATGTCACCAATGTCGGCAGCGCCACGGTGAGTGTGGTCGACACCGCCACCGACGCCGTCATCGACGACGTCGGCGTCAGCGCTCAGGCGCGGTTCCCGGTGGTGACCCCGGACAACGCCCATGTCCTGGTGGCGAATTCCCTCCCGGACACGGTGAGCGTGATCGACACCGCCACCCGTACTGTCGTCGAGAACATCGGCGTGGGGGCCGGCCCCACCGGCCTCGCGGTCTCGTCCGACGGGACGCACGCTTATGTGGGCAACTCCGAGGCCGGCACGGTCAGCGTGTTCGCGACGACCGTGCTGCCCGACCAGGGGTCCACGGCGGGCGGGGCCGCCGTGACGGTGACCGGTCACCACCTGGCCAACGCCACCGCCGTGCGCTTCGGTACCGCGCAGGCCGGCATCACCGCCAATACGGACACCTCGCTGACCGTCACCGAGCCCGCCGGATCGGGTGCGGTCCCCGTGACGGTCACCACCGCGGGCGGCACCGGCACCCTCGGCACCTTCTACTACGCGCCGTTGCCCGCGCTCACCGGCATCAGCCCCGACTCCGGGCCGGTCGCCGGCAGCGACGACGAGATCACCCTCACCGGCCGCAACCTCGCCGGGGCGATCGATGTGCACTTCGGCACCAGCCGCGCCGTGATCCAGAGCGTCTCCGACACCGAGATCACCGTCCGGGCCCGCACGGCCCCGGGGCCCGGTGGCGTCCCCGTCACCGTGCGCACCGCCGGCGGCAGCGTCCAGGGCCTGACCTACACCTACGTGAGTTCCTCCACCGTCACCGATATCAGCCCCAATTCGGGACCGACCTCGGGCGGCACCGTCGTCACGATCACCGGCACCGGCCTCTCCTACACCGAGCAGGTCACCTTCAACGGCACCCCGGCCCCCTTCGAGATCGTCTCTGACACCACCGTGTCCGCCACGTCCCCGCCCAGCGGCGCCGCCGGCACCGTCACGGTCGTGGTCACCGGCCCCGTTGGCAGCCCCACCGGATCGTTCACCTACATCGGCGGTCCCGGCATCTGATCCGCCGGACGGGCCGCACGGCCCGGCCGGGCGGACCCCTACGGGCCGCGCGGCACCGGCACACCGAGTTTCCGGCCGACCGGAATCCCGGCCGACGGGCCGGGCCGGAGTCGCGGGGCCTGCCGTCCACGCGAGCGCGGACCGGGAATGAGAGCACCTCACGGCAGCGCGTCAGAGCAATTCCCTTCCAGTCCCAGAGGAGAAAACTGTGCGTCCCTTCAAGCAGATCCTGCTGAGCGCGGCCACCGGAATCTCGGCCCTCCTTTTCTGCGCACCCACGGCCTCCGCGGCCGTCGGCGCAGGCGCCGATTCCTTTCCCCCGCACGAGGAAACCTTCCAGCTGGTCGCCAAGCAGACCCAGGGCACGTTCGTCGATGTGGACGGATCGGGCGGGCCCAGCCAGGGCGATGAATTCGTCATCAGCGGGGACCTGTTGCGCGCCGGCATCCCGGTCGGCACCTACAGCGAGATCTGCACGCTGACCCGGACCGCTCCGGGCGATGAGTTCGACCTCCAGTGCGCGCCCGTCCTCGCGCTCCCCCTGGGGCAGATCACCGCGCAGGGCCGGTTCACCGTCACCTCCGCAGGCCCCGGCAACATCGACCTCGCGATCACCGGCGGCACCGGGCGGTTCCGCACCGCCCACGGCAACATCCACGCCGTCAACGTCAGTGACACCGAGACCACCCTCACCGTCCACCTCATCCGCTGACCGGCGGCGAGCCGGGCGAGCCGGGCCACGGTGACGTGACCCGGCTCCGCCCTGCGCTCCGGCATCCGGAGCCCTGGCCCCCGATGACTTGCGAACCCGGCCTAGGAAAGTGCACCCCTCGTCCCTACTATGACGGCCCGTCAGATCTGAAGCGGGGGGCCCGTCGGACCGGACGGGCGTTGTCGCACGGCCGGGAGGAGCCCGCCGATGGATGCCGCGTTCACCGAGGAGCAGCACGAAATCCGCCGTACGCTGCGCGAACTGCTGCTCAAGCGCTGCGGTCCGGACGAGGTCAAGGCGGCGGTACGCACCCCAGCGGGGTACGACACCGAGCTGTGGCGGCAGCTCGCCGGCCGGCTCGGTCTGCCCGGTCTGGCGCTGCCGACGGCGTACGGAGGGGTGGGCTGTGGGCCCACCGAACTCGCCCTGGCCTGTGAGGAGACCGGCCGCGTCGTCCTTCCCGCACCGCTGGTCGCGACCGCCGCGCTGGCCGCCCCGCTCCTCCTCGCGCTGGGCAGCGAGCGCCAGCGCACCACCCTGCTCCCGGCCCTCGCCGCCGGTGAGCTGACCGCGACGCTGGCCGTGCCCGGCGGACGGCTCGCCACCGCACTGGCGCTGACCGGTCCCAACGACGGCGACTGGGCGGGGGGCGGCCGGGCCGGCGGCATCCAGGCGCGGAGAGTGCCGGAGGAGAGTGCGGCGGCCCCGTCGCGGCACGGCGGGCGGCCGGCGGGCGGCGGCTGGCGGCTGTACGGCGAGGCCGGCCAGGTGCTCAACGGGCACACCGCGGATGTGCTCGTGGTGGCCGCGCACACCGGTGGCTTCGCGCGCAGCCGCACCCTGCTCTTTCTCGTACGGGCGGCGGACGCGGGCGGGGCCCGGCCCGGCGCGGAGCCCGGGGTGCCCGGTCTGCTGCGGACCCGGCAGACCGCCATGGACGAGACCCGGCCGCAGGCCCGTCTCGAACTGCGCGAGGTACCGGCCGAGTTGCTGGGCGAGGGGGAGGGCGACGCGGCGGCGGTGGCCCGGACGCTCGCCGCGACGGGGCTGGTGGCGGCCGCGGCGCTGGCGGCCGAGGCGGTGGGCGCGGCCGATACGGCGCTGGCCCGTACCGTCGCCCATGTGCGGCAGCGGGTGCAGTTCGGCCGGCCCATCGGCTCCTTCCAGGCGGTCCAGCACCGGCTCGCCGATCTGTACGTGGCGCTCCAGGCGGCCCGCTCGGCGGCGTACTACGCGGCCTGGTCGGCGGGCGGCGGCCGGTCCGCGCCCGAGGGTGCCGGCGCGGCCGGGCCCGGGGTGGGGGCGCTGGCGCTCGCCCAGGCGCTGGAGGCCCTGCGGGCGGTGGCGGCCGAGGCGGTGCAGTTGCACGGAGGTATCGGCTTCACGTGGGAACACGAGGCGCAGCTGTACTTCAAGCGGGCGGCCTGCGACGAACTGCTGCTGGGGCCCGTGCACCGGCTGCGGGCGCGGGCCGCCGAGGAGGCGGGGCTGTTCCCGGACGGGGCGGGGGAGCCGGACGGGGTGCCGGCCCCGGGCCGGGCGCCGGAGGCGGTGGAGGTCTGATGCGCCCGGGTGAGCGGTTGCTCATGAAGGTCTCCGCGACCCGTGCGTTCGCCCGGACCGCGCCGTACGTCATCCCCGCGCTGGACCGCGCGGTGCACCGGCTGACCCGGGGAAAGGTGCTGCTCAGCACCCGGATGCTGCCCGGCGTGGTGCTGACCGCGACCGGTGCCAGGAGCGGGCTTTTGCGGCGTACCCCGCTGGCGTGCGTACCGGAGGAAGACGGCGGCTGGCTGCTGGTCGGCAGCAATTTCGGGCGGCCGGGGCATCCGGCCTGGACCGGGAACCTGCTCAAGAATCCGGAGGCCGAGGTGAGTTGGCGGGGCCGGGACATACCGGTGCGGGCCCGGTTGCTGTCCGGCGAGGAGCGGGCGCGCGCCTGGCGGGCGGCGCTGGCGCTCTGGCCCCCGTACGCGGCGTATCAGGCGCGGGTGACGCGGGAGATCCGGCTGTTCCGGCTGGAGCGGCGCTGACCGGAGCGGTGCGCGGTGCGGCGGCCGGTGGGCCGCCGACGCGCAGCGGGCGCCGTGCCGAACCCCTGAGGGCCGCGCGGCGCCCGCTGCGTGTGGTGTACAGCTATGGCAGGACGAACACAGGACCGATGGCGAACCGTCCCGGGAGCACCGGGACTTCGAGGCGCGGCGGCTTCTCCGGCCGCTTCCCCGACTGCTATCGCGGTGGCTTCGTTATTTGGTCGGCTTCTTTCCGGTGACACCGAGGTGCACCAGCAGCGCCAGATTCGGCTTGAGCTCGGCCTGTTTCACGCCCCAGCTCTGGAAGCCCTTCTGGTGAGCGGCGACCGCCGCCAGCATGGCGACCATCGAGCCGGCGATGGCGGCCGGGCTCACGTCCTTGTCGACCTTGTTCTTGCTCTGAAGGTCCTTGATGGAGTCCGTAAGGGAGTTGGTGACGGCATTGAGGATCTTCATGCGGATCTTGTAGAAACGCTTGTCGCCTTCGGCCGCGCCCAGGTCGACGACGCGCAGAATCGCGTCGTGCTTGCGCCAGAAGGAGAGAAAGCCCTCGACCAGATCTTCCGCGGCCTGCCAGGCGGATTTGCCCACCCAGGAGCGTCCGGCGACAAGATCGGTCAGAGTGGCGCCTTCTTTGGCCATCTCCTCGGCGATTTCGAGGACGGCGCCCTCGACGTCCGGGAAGTACTGATAGAACGTTGCGGGTGAAGTCCCCGCTTTTCGGGCTACATCGATGACCTTGACGTCCCGATAGGGGGACGAACTGAGCATTTCACTGAGGCAGTCGAGAAGCTTTTGCCGCGTCGCCTGTCCGCGGCGGCCGGCAACTCTGCCGTCGACGGTTCGAAC
The DNA here is from genome assembly GCF_042724075.1 of Streptomyces sp. NPDC127097. Lineage (NCBI taxonomy): Bacteria > Bacillati > Actinomycetota > Actinomycetes > Kitasatosporales > Streptomycetaceae > Streptomyces > Streptomyces sp. NPDC127097. The sequence goes on from NZ_JBHXFI010000038.1 coordinate 38,548, forward strand.
TTGTCCTGTCATGCCGTCAGCTTACCGAGGGGTGATCGGAGCGCGATTTGGCTGCCTGCAAATGGGGATGGGGGAGTTAAGGGTGCAGGGCCCCGGGGAGTGCCTTGATGACGGGCCCGGCCGCGGTCGCGGCTCGTATGGCACCGCTTGGTCCGAACCAGTGAACAGTGTTATCAACAGCCTGTGGACAACTTTGGTGGATAAGCGGTCACCCTCCGTGCGGCAAGTGCACGCCGACGGCCGCCGGTTGGACTTCACCGCCGCTCCTCCGCCGGTCCCGCCACCCCCTCCCGGCGCCGCCGGAGTCGATTACCCGTTCGAATCCCTGGCGGGCGGACTACGCGAACCGGCGCTAGCTTGGACATATGGCCGCCCTGGCGGCTGCCACTCTCCGCTGCCCGTACATCAATCAAGGCGCCACGCCCGGCGCGCTGGCACCGAAATGACCTTCGAACGCGCAGAATTGGGGCCTGGGGCCGCACGCGACGACGGGGAGGGCAGGACCGGTGGGGGATGGGTGCGTGCGGCCGGTGGAACGGCGTGGATCCGGCCACCGCGGCCACCGGATGCGCCGAGGACTCAACCGATTTCCTCATGTGCGCGTCAAACGGAATGGTGAACGTCCAGATAGTCGGCGGTGCCCCGCGCAGGGGACCCGGAACCGATCGGTAACCCCGTGGTCAATCGCCCGTCGGCGGACGTATCGGAGCACGTCAGGCGGGGTGGGGTGACATCGGGTAACGGGACCGGAGCGGGTGGGGGGAGAGATGCCGTGACACGGCGGACAGGCCCCGGGTTCGCAACCGTCGGCTCGGCCAGGAAGAATCAGCACGCGTACGGCCGTTTCGACAGTCCTCGCCGCAGGCGGGGAGACGCTGCACGGGGCAGTGGCTCTCGGCGGTTCGTGGCTATGGAGAGTCTCTTTTACGCCCCACGGGGAGGTGGCAGGTAAGTGGTGGAGCAGCTGAAGCAGCTGACGCAGCACGATCCCCGGCGGATCGGCCCGTTCGAGGTGCTCGGTCGTCTCGGGGCCGGCGGCATGGGACTGGTCTATCTCGCGCGCTCGGCGTCCGGGCGGCGCGTGGCGATCAAGACGGTGCGTACCGAGCTCGCCGAGGACCAGCTGTTCCGGGTCCGCTTCACCCGCGAGGTCGAGGCGGCCCGCGCGGTCAGTGGCTTCTACACGGCCGCGGTGGTGGACGCCGACCCGCGCGCGGCGGTGCCCTGGCTCGCGACCGCCTATGTCCCCGCGCCCTCTCTAGAGGAAATAGTCAATGAGTGCGGGCCGCTCCCGGCCCAGGCGGTGCGCTGGCTGGCGGCCGGGATCGCCGAGGCGCTTCAGTCCATCCACGGCGCGGGCCTGGTACACCGCGACCTGAAGCCGTCGAACGTGCTGGTCGTCGAGGACGGCCCGCGGGTGATCGACTTCGGTATCGCCTCCGGGGTGTCCAACACCCGGCTGACGATGACCAATGTGGCCGTGGGCACGCCCGCCTACATGTCGCCCGAGCAGGCCCGGGACTCACGCAGTGTCACGGGCGCCAGCGATGTCTTCTCCCTCGGGTCGACGCTGGTCTTCGCCGCCACCGGCCATGCGCCGTTCCATGGCGCCAACCCCGTCGAGACCGTCTTCATGCTGCTGCGGGAGGGCCCCGACCTGACGGGCCTGCCGGACGAACTCCGTCCGCTCATGGAGTCCTGTATGCAGATGGAGGCCGGCCAGCGGCCGTCCCCCGCCGATCTCCAGTCCCAGCTCGCGCCGCACCTCTTCGGCTCCGGCAGCGACGACAGCGGTACCGCCTCGGCCTGGCTGCCGCCCGGCGCGGTGGGCCTCATCGAGAGCCGGCGCGGCGGCCGCACCGCCGTACCCGGCAACGGTCAGCGGGCCGGTTCCGGCCGCGGGGCCGGCCGCCCGGCGCCCGCCGCGCCGCCGGCCCCGCCCGCGTCACCCCCGATGCCCGCCGCGCAGCCCGTCCACGCGCCGCCGCGGCCGGAGAGCGTCCCCGCCGCCGCGGAGTCCGGCTGGCCCGGCCAGATCGGCGCGGGCCCCGGCGCGCACCGCGGCAGCGATCCGCGCGGTGGCCATCCGGGCCCGATGCCGCAGCCCGCGGCACTCGGCCCGGACGTCTCGACGGCCCGGGTGACCCCGGTCTCCGCACCGCCGCCGGCCGCCCCGTCCCCCGCCGCCGCGCTGTCCTCCGCACCGCCCGTCCCGTCGGCCGCTCCCGGGGACGGCGCCGCCGGTCCCGTACAGCTCGGCGGCTCGCCCGCCGCCATAGGGCCGGGGCCGCGCGCCGACGCTCCGCCGCCGCGCGCGCAGGCCGGTGCCGCGACGAACTGGGTACGGCCGCCCGGCGCCGGACCCACGACCGGCGTGCCCCCGCAGGGGCCGGCCAACGGCGGGGAGAGCCCGGCCCGCAACGAGGCCGCGCCGCCCCCGCCGCCCGAGGCGCCGCCCGAGCCGGGCCGCTGGCGCCCCTGGCGGTTCCGGATGTCGAACGATGTGTGGGGCACCCCCGCCGTCGCCGACGACCTGCTCTACGTCACCTCCTTCGAGGTGCATGCGCTCGATGTGGCCAGCGGACGCCGCAAGTTCAAAACCCGTGACGTCGCCTGGGCGATGGCCGTCGCGGACGGCCGGATCCACGCCTCGGACGGCCCGAGCCTGTACGCGCTGGACGCCGACGACGGCACCGAGCGCTGGCGGCTGAACACCGAGGGCTGGGTCTACGCCCTCAAGGTCGACCGCGGGACCGTCGTCACCAGCACCCGCGGCGGCGGCGTCCAGGCATGGGAGGCCGCCAACGGCGAGCTGCTGTGGGAGACCGGCGGCGTCCAGACCGACTTCGAGACCGCCGAGGCCGGGCCCGTGGTGCACGAGGGCACGGTCTTCGTGTGGGCCGACGCCCGGCTCAAGGCACTGGAGGCCCGGACCGGCGCCGAGCGCTGGTCGTATCCGGTGGGCGACGCCGCGGCCTGCGGCGGGGTGCCGATGCGGCTGCTGCCGGCGTCGGACGGTGCGGTCTATGTCGTGGCCGGTACCCGGGTGCTGGCGATCGACATCGCCCGCGGTGACGTGCGCTGGCACTTCGAGGCGCCCGCGGTGTTCCTGAGCCCGCCCGCCTTCGCCCCCGGCCCGGCCGTCACCGGCGGCGGGGTCTATCTGGCGGACTATCTCGGCACGGTCTACGCCCTCGACCCGGCGGACGGCCGCGACTGCTGGCGGATCGCCACCGAGGCACGGCAGTCCACCGAGCCGGTCCTGGTCGCGCACGGTGCGGTCCATCTGGGCAGCGGCAAGGCGCTCTACACGCTCGACGCGGTGACCGGCACCCCGCGCTGGCGGTTCCAGGCCGGCGCGGAGGTCATCGGCGCCCCGGTCGTCGCGGAGGGCCGGGTGCACTTCGGCTCCGCCGACCACTGCCTCTACACGCTGGATGCGATGGGCGGCCAGCTGCGCTGGAAGCTGGCGACCGGCGGCGAGATCACCGGCTCGCCGGTGGCGGTCGGCGGTGTGGTGTACGCGTGCAGCAAGGACCGTTGTGTGTACGCGCTGGACGCGGCCAAGGGGACGGGGCTGGCGCGGCGGTCGTGAGGCGGGGCGGGGCCGTGAGGCGGGGCCGGGCTGCGTGCCGCTTCCCGTAGGGGACGGACGGGCTGCGCGCCGCTTCCCGTAGGGGACGCGCCTGTCACCTAAGGGGTGGGCCATCGTCTGAGGGGCGGGCGGCCGCCGCCCCCGTATCCGCCCGTGGGTCTACTCCCGTTCCTCCGGGGGGCGTTCACGCCGTTCGGGCTGTTCGCGCGGCTCGGGCTGCTCGGCCTGGGTGGGGCGTGGCGGACGGTGCTCCCTGCCCCACTCCACCGGTGGTGTCGGCGGCTGCTGATGGCCGGGGCGGGACGGCGGCGGAGGAGGGGGCGGCGGCCGCTGTGGTTGTGGCTGCTGCGGGGGCGGTTGCTGCGGCTGTTGTTGTGCTTGCGTCCACTGTTGCTGTTGCTGTTGCTGCGGAGGCGGTGGCGGGGGCGGGGTGACCGGCAGGGGAGTGGTGGGGGTTTCCTCCCCCTGCCCGTACGGGCCGCCTCCGGGTCCGGCCGGGGGGCCGGCGGCGGGGGTGGGGCCGGTCGGGTACGGCTCCGGATTCCACTCCTCGGCCCCCGGGCGGCCCGCGTCCCACGGTTCGGGCGTCCCCGGGGGATAGGGCGCGTACGGGTCGTAGGGTGCGCGTTCGTCGTAGCGCTCGTCGTGCGGATAGCGGCCGTCGTCGTACGGCCGGTCGTCGTAGTCCGGGCCGTAGGCCCGGCTGGGGCGGCCCCGCATGATCAGGGCGCCGAGCAGCAGCAGCGCGCCGCCGCCCAGGGCGTTGGCGACGCCCACCCCCAGGCCCCGGGCGCCGGCCGTCAGTTCGCTCGCGGCCTGGCCCTGGCGGACCATCCACAGAATCGTGAAGCCCAGCACCACCAGGCCCGCGAGGGCGACCAGTCCCCGGGAGCGCAGGGCGACACCGATCAGGGTCAGCAGGGCGGCGAACGCCATGGGGAGGAGGACGGAACCGAAGAGTGCGGCGCTGTTGCGGGTGACCCCGTTGAAGAGGTCCTCGATCCGCACGTCGCTGCCGTGACGGCCGTCGTACCAGGGACGGAAGGGGCTCCAGACGGCGGCCGCCGCTCCGGCGAGGGCGATCAGCGACCCGAGAACGTTGCGCACCACGGGCTCGCCTCGCTTCGGGTCGTCCGGTCATCCTCCGGGACCGACGCTACGCCTGCGCCCTGGTACTCGCGAGACAAGTACGCCCGCCCGCGTTGCCGGGGCCCGTAAGGGGTGTCACCCGCGCTTGCTAGGGTGCCGTGCACGCGTCAATTGAAGAGTGATGAGCTCAGAGTTTTCACGGGGGATGGGCAGAATGCAGCAGCGCATGCGCACGGGCACGGGCACCTACGGGGGCGCCCGTACGGGTATCAGGGCGGCGGTCGCGGCCGGACTGGCGCTGGCGACGGTGGCCACGGTGAGCGGCTGCGCCTTCGGCCGGCCCCGGGTGAAGGTGCCGGTCTCCTTCCCGAGCCCCACCTACTCCAGCTCGTACGACGCGTCCGCGTCCTCGTCGTACGAGCCCACCTACTCGCCCTCGCCGACCCAGGAGACCTACGACCCGGACGGGCGGTCGGATGTCAGGGGCAGCGGCTGCGACTTCTCCGATTCGCTGCGCCAGTTCACCTACACGGTCTCCATCACCAACCCGTCCATGAACGACTCCTTCTCCTACGACATGGCCGTCAACTGGATGAAGGCGAAGCCGGCCGACGGCAAGGCGTACGGGCTGCATGAGCGCTCGATCACCGTCGGCCCCGGGGACACCGAGACGTACACCGCCAAGTACACCGTCAATCAGTCCTCCATCGGGCAGTTCTGGTTCACCTGCGAGATCACCCGGGCGCACAAGACCCGTATGTGACGCACAAGGCCCGTAGGGGGGTCACCTGACCAAGGGGGCATCGCTCCGTCCGCCGTCTTGCCTCCCGTCCTGTTTGCCGGGCCGGCCGTCGTGCCGCTTCCGGTCGGCGAACAGTCCGGCCTGGCGGTCCGGGGGCAGATTTCCCAGCGCGATCAGCTGCGGGGCGTGCGCCAGGGCCTGCGATCTGGCGGCCTCCTTGGCCGCCCACAGGGCGCGTACGGTGCCCTGGACCGCCCCGGTCGGCTGGGCGGCGAGCACGGCCGCGCGGCGCAGTGCCACCTCGGCCGCGGCGCCGGGGGCGGTCAGTTCGGAGACCAGACCTATCTCGTACGCCCGGGAGGCGCCCAGCCGCTCCGCCGTCCCCATCAGGGCCAGCCGGGCGGCCTCCCCGTAGGGCATCCGCTGGGCCATGAAGACGGATTCGTACGCGCTGACCATCCCGTAGGTGGTGTGCGGGTCGAAGAAGGTGGCGTTCTCGGCGGCGATGAGGAACTCGGCCTCGCCCAGGAGGTAGAACGCGCCGCCGCAGGCCATGCCCTCGACGGCGGCGATGACCGGCTTCCACAGGTCGTTGGCCTTCGGGCCGATATGGAGCAGCGGATCGTCGACGGAGTAGGGGGAGGACGGCTGGGGGACGTCGACGGAGCGGTCGATGCCGGTGCAGAAGGCCCGGCCGCCGGCGCCGGTGAGCACCGCGGCCCGTACGGTGTCGTCGAAGCGCAACTCCCGCCAGATCGCGGTGAGTTCGGTGGCGGTGGCGAGATCGATGGCGTTGTGCCGCGCGGGCCGGTCGAGGGTGATCAGCGCGACCCCGTCCGCGCGCTCGGTGCGGACCGTCATGGCCGCTCCAGGAGCCAGCGGGGTACGGTCACGCCTCCTGGCATGGTGTGGAAGACGGCCTTCACCGGGGCGCCGATGCGCAGCCGGGCCGGGTCGACGGAGTTCAGCGGGGCGTCGGCGGCGGTGACGAGGTTGCCGACGAGGCGGATGCCCGGGGCCTCGGCCAGCTCCACGATGATCGCGTTGTAGCCCGGCTGCTCGGCGTACGCGGGCAGCAGCGGCGGGTGCGGCAGGACGAAGGACCAGATACGGCCGCGGCCGCTCATCCGCCGCCAGCCGGCGGCGAAGGACCGGCAGTGCGGGCAGCAGGGCCGGGGCGGGAAGCGCAGGGTGTCGCAGTCGGCGCAGGTCTGGATGCGCAGTTCGCCCCGGGCGGCGTACTCCCAGAACGGGGCGCCGTCGTCGTCCGGGACGGGAAGCAGCAGGCCGGCGCCGCTGCCGGAGCGATTGTCAGTGGCGGGTGTCACGCTCGGTGTCATGGCATCGCGAACGGACTCACGGACGGGCTCACGAACGGGCTCGGGAACGGACTCCCGTGCGGACTCACTAACGGGCTCACACACGCTTTCCCGCACGGACTCGGGTGCGGCATCACGAGGGCTCAAGGCGTATCAACTCCTCAGCAGCAGGGCCGAGGTGGGCACGCCCTCGCCCGCGGTGACCAGACAGGTGGCGGCGTCGGGGACCTGCGCCGTGCTGGTGCCGCGCAGCTGCTTGACGCCTTCGTTGATCAGGTTGAAACCGTGTACGTACGCCTCGGAGAGGCCGCCGCCGCCGGTGTTGAGCGGGAGCCGGCCGCCGGTCTCCAGCGCGCCGCCCTCAGTGAAGGCCGCGCCCTCACCGCGTCCGCAGAAGCCGTAGCCCTCCAGCGAGAGGGGGATCAGGGGGGTGAAGGCGTCATAGATCTGTGCCACGTCGACGTCCTGCGGTCCGAGGTCGGCGCCCTTCCACAGGTGCCGGGCGGCCGTCCAGGCCGGGCCGGTGAGCGGGTCGTCGGTCCAGTAGTTGACCATGCCGTGGTGCTGGGCGGGCAGTCCCTGGGCCGCGGAGTGCACGTAAACGGGCCGCTGCCGGCAGTCGCGGGCGCGCTCGGCGGAGACCACGACGCAGGCCAGCGCGCCGTCGGTCTCCAGGCAGTTGTCGAACAGGCAGAGCGGCTCGCTGATCCAGCGGGCGGTCATATACATCTCGCGGGTCAGCGGCCGTTCGTACATGATCGCGGCCGGGTTCTGGTTGGCCCGGTTGCGGCAGGCGAGCGCGACATTGAAGAGGTGGTCGCGGGTGGCGCCGTATTCGTGCATATAGCGGCGGGCCAGCATGCCGATCTCGTCGGCGGGGCGCAGCAGTCCGAAGGGGCGGGTCCACTGTCCCGGGGTGGGCAGCTGCACCTGGGTGTTCTTCCAGGGGCGCGGTCCCGAGCCGCGTTTACGGGACCGCCAGGCGACGCCCACGCTCGCCTGGCCGGTGGCGATGGCGGCGGCCAGATGCGCCACCGTCGCGCAGGAACCCCCGCCGCCGAAGCCGACCTTGGAGAAGTGCGTGAGGTCCCCGGCGCCGATGGCCTTGGCTATCTCGACCTCGTCGGTCTCCTCCATGGTGTACGAGGCGAAGGCGTCCACCTCCGAGGGGGCGATCCCGGCGTCGTCCAGCGCCGCGAGGATCGCCCGGCAGGCCAGGGTCTTCTCGGATTCCGGGAGTTGCCGGGCGAACGGGGTCTGTCCGATACCGGCTATCGCCGTAGCGTCCTTGAGGGTCGGCCCCATCGCCACCTCCGTGGTCGGTCGCCAGTGCTGACAGCGGAGGAGGCTACCGCTAATCTGACGGTCAGTCAGCTAGTGGCGTACAGCTCTTCGGCGGGAGGCAGTGCGATGCACGACGACGTGGATGCGCGGGCGGACCTGGAGTACGGCGTCATCCCCCGTCTGGTGCGCGCGGCCGCCCGGCGGTACGGCTCCCGGGAAGCCGTGGTCGAGGGCCGCACCCGGGTCTCGTACGCCGAGCTGGGCGAGCGGGTGGAGCGGGCGGCGGCGGCCTGTATCGCCTCGGGGGTCGCGCCCGGCGACCGGGTGGCCGTATGGGCGCCCAACACCCTCGACTGGATCGTCTCCGCCCTCGGGGCCGTCACCGCCGGCGCCGTCCTCGTCCCCGTCAACACCCGCTTCAAGGGCACCGAGGCCGCCTACGTCCTGCGCCGCACCCGCGCCCGGCTCCTCTTCATCACCGGCACCTTCCTCGGCACGTCCTACCTCGCCGCACTCCGCCGCGCCGCCCGGGAAGGCACCGGCGCCGGCCCGCTGCCCGGCCTCCCGCGGCTGGAGAAGGTCGTGGTGCTCTCCGACGACGCCCCCGCCGACTTCGCCACCTGGCAGGAGTTCCTCGCCGACGGCGCCGCGGTGTCCGCGGAGACCGTCCGCCGCCGGGCCGACGCCCTGCGCTCCGACGCCCCCTCGGACATCGTCTTCACCTCCGGCACCACCGGCCGCCCCAAGGGCGCCGTGATCACCCATGCCCAGACCCTGCGCGCCTACGACATGTGGAGCGAACTGGCCGGCCTCCGGGAGGGCGACCGCTACCTGATCATCAACCCGTTCTTCCACACCTTCGGCTACAAGGCCGGGATCATCGCCTGTCTGCTGCGCGGGGCGACGATGATCCCGCAGCCGGTCTTCAGCGTGGAGACCGCGCTCGCCAAGATCGCCGCCGAACGGATCTCCGTCCTCCCCGGCCCGCCCACCCTCCATCAGCAGCTCCTCGACCACCCCGACCGCGGCCGGCACGACCTCTCCGCGCTGCGCCTGGTGGTCACCGGCGCCGCCGTGGTCCCCCTGGAGCTGGTCGAGCGGCTGCGCGGCGAGCTGAAGATCTCCACCGTCCTGACCGCGTACGGCCTTTCGGAGAGCTCCGGCGTCGTCACGATGTGCCGCCGCGGCGATCCGCCCGAGGTGATCGCCGCGACCTCCGGCCGGGCCCTCCCCGGCACCGAGGTCCGGATCGTCGACGCCGCGGACCGCCCGGTGCCGCCCGGCGAGCCCGGCGAGGTGCTGGTCCGCGGCTACCACGTGATGTCCGGCTACTTCGAGGACCCGGCCGGCACGGCCCGTGCGATCACCCCGGACGGCTGGCTGCGCACCGGCGACGTGGGTGTGCTCGACGCGGACGGCAACCTCCGGATCACCGACCGCATCAAGGACATGTTCATCGTCGGCGGCTTCAACGCCTATCCGGCCGAGATAGAGCAACTCCTCGGCCGCCACCCGGACATCGCCGAGGTCGCCGTCGTCGGCATCCCCGATTCCCGGCTCGGCGAGGTGGGCCGGGCCTATGCGGTCCGCCGCGCCGGCTCCCTGCTCACCGCCGACGATCTGATCGCCTGGTCCCGCCGCGAGATGGCCAACTACAAGGTCCCGCGGGAGGTCACCTTCGTCACCGCCCTCCCGCGCAACGCCAGCGGCAAGATCCTCAAGACCCGGCTGCGGGAGGGCGCCCCGGGGCCCGCGCCCGCCGGGTGACCGGGCCGCCCGCCGGCCGTCCGGGCCCCCGGCTACGACGCCGGCGGCGTCCAGTCGGGCCGGCGGCCGCTGAGCGCCACCACCTGGTCGAGGAGCGGGGCATCCGCCGCCACCGCTACCGGCGTGCCGAACGGCCCGCGGTCCCCGCCCGCGGCCGAGGGCGCCAGCAGCGCATACGAGACCCCGAGGCTTGCCGCGTCGGGCGCGTACTCCTGACCAGTGGCACGCGCCAGGTCCCAGCCGTGCAGCACCAGCTCGTTGAGCGCGATCCGCCCCGCGATGGCCGCGGGCAGGGTCACTCCGCCGGCCTGGGTCTCGCCCTCCCAGGCTTCCGGGGCGTGCCAGGCTTCCGTCATCCCGCGCAGATTCCGGTCCAGCTCGGTGCGCCAGCCGGACTCCACATCGGGCACCGACGCACCGGGGGCGGTGTTCGTCATCACCCCGAGGTTCTTGCGCGCCGCCTCCCGGAAGGCCGCGGTCAGGCCGACGAGGTGCCCCAGCAGATGGCGCACCGCGTAGTCCTCGCAGGGCGTGGGGGCTTCGAGCTGCTCATCGGCGGTCCGGGCCGCGAGCTGCGACACCAGCCGGGCCTGCGTCGCGAAGTCGATCGTCTCGGTCATCGTCCGGGTCCTTCCGTCCTGCCGGTGCGTGCTGCCGGGCCGCCACCGGTGCGGCCCGCCCCCACGCGCTGCCACTCCCAGTGAAGACTCCACCGGCCCCCGGAACTCATCGCCACACCGCGGCCCGGCCCCGCTTGGGGGCTGTCTGGCGGAGCGGGGACGGGCCGGTGTCGTGGGTGATGACGGCGTCTTGACGCCCGCTGACCAGACCGGGCGCCGGACAGACGCCGCCACCGACTTCGGTGTCGCTTCCGGGCCGGTGCCTCAGCCGTCGGCCAGGGTGCGGCCGAGGAGGGGGAGCAGGCGGTCCCAGTGCAGCCGCAGGGCGGCGGGGTCGAAGGCGTCGGTGTCGGCCATGGTGAAGCCGTGGACGGTGCCCGGGTAGATCTCGGACGTGTGGTCGACACCCGCGGCGTCCAGGGCCTGGTTGAGCTCGCCGAGGGCCTCGGGCGTCAGGTCGGATGCGGCGTGGCCGAGGTGGACCTGGGCGGTGATCCGGGAGAGGCTGTCCGGCCCGTCGGCGCCCACGGGGCCGTGGAACGCGGCGACGGCGGCCACCTGGCCGGGGTGGGCCGCGGCGGTGCGCATCGCCAGGAGGCCGCCGATGCAGTAGCCGGTCACCGCGACCGGGCCGGCGCCGACCTCGGGCCGGGTGGTGAGGAACCTGAGGTAGGCGTCGGCGTCGCGCAGGGCACGTTCGGCGGTGTGCGCCTCGATCAAGGGCATCAGCTGGGCGAAGACCGCGGGCCGGGCCTCTTCTCCGATGTACTCGGGAAGTTCGATCACCGGTGCCGGGCCGTGCCGGTAGAAGAAGTTGGGGACGAGTACGTAGTACCCGTGCCCGGCCAGTTCACGGGCCATCTCCGTCAGCACGGGCCGGATGCCGAAGCCGTCCGCGTACATCAGCACCCCTGGGTGCCGCTCGCCGTCGTCGGGAAAGGCGGCGAAGGCATCGGCCTGGCCGTCCGTGGTGGGAATCTGCAACATCTCTGCGGGAATAGCGGAACACCCTTCCTTGGAGTTCACCGAAAACGTTTATTCCACTAACGGTTTCGGTGGGGCCGAACGTACATCGTTAGTCGGACTAACGCAATGAGTAGGATGGGCGCCATGACCGGAGCCGAAGCCGCGGACCTGCCCGACGACGGCGCGCGCCAGACGCCCGCCAGGCTGCGCCGGCAGGCGAGCCGGCTGTTGTCGCAGCTGACCGCGCGGTCGGACCGGCTGATCAATGCGGGGCTGGCCCGGGCCGACGCCCGCAAGTGGCACTACGCCGTGCTCGCCTCGCTCCAGGAGTACGGGCCGGGCAGCCAGGCGACGCTGAGCCGGCGCACCGGCATCTACCGCAGCGACCTGGTCGGCGTGCTCAACGAACTGGCCGAGCGTGACCTCGTCGAGCGGGTGCCGGACCCCGAGGACCGGCGCCGCAACATCATCACGATCTCCGCCCGGGGCCGCCGTCGCCTGCCCCGCCTCGACAAGGTCCTGGACGACCTCCACGACGAACTGCTCGCACCGCTGAGTCCGGCCGAACGCGACCAGCTCGTGCACCTGCTGACCCGCTTGCTGGACCACCACACCCGGACCACCTGACCCCGCGCAGCGGCAGCCACATCCCCATCAACGCCGCCCGAGGCGCTGTCTCCCGGGTGCCGTCCGTGTCTGCCGCATCCGGGCCATGCCCCTACTCAGTGCACCGCCCCGGCTCCGTATACCGCCCCGACTTCGTATACCGCTCCCGCAGCACCGTCTTGAGCACCTTGTTCAGCGGCCCGCCGCGCGGCATTTCACCGACGGTCTCCAGTTGCTCCGGCAGTTTCTGTGTCATCATCCCGGCCGCCCGCAGATGCGCGGTCAGCCCGTCCAGGGTCAGCGGCGGTGCGGCCGGATCGGCGGGCGTGACCACCGCGCACACCCGCTCGCCGCGCTCCCGGTCCGGCAGCCCGATCACCGCGGCCTCGGCCACCGCCGGATGGGTGCGCACCAGCTCCTCGATCTCCTGCGCGGAGAGGTTCTCGCCCTTGCGGATGATGATGTCCTTGAGCCGCCCGGTCAGCACCAGATGCCCGTCGGGGCGCAGATACCCCAGGTCGCCGGTGCGGAACGAGCCGTCGGCGGTGAACGCCTCGGCGGTCAGCGCCGGATCGGTGTAGCGCCGGAACAGCATCGGGCCCCCGACCGTCACCTCACCGCTCTCCCCGGCCCCGGCCGCGGACCCGTCCGGCCGGACGATCCGCACCCGCGCGCCCGCCACCGGCCTGCCGACCGTCCGCGCGAGCTGCTCGTCGCTGTCGTACGGCGTGCCCATCGCGATCATCGGACACTCGGTCATTCCGTACCCGTGCACGATCGCGCACGCCAGCTCCCGCCCGGCCGCCGCATACAGCTCCGGTGGCATCGGCGCCCCGCCGCCGGACAGCAGCCGCAGCGACGGAATCAGCCGCCCCGCCTGCGGCAACTGCTGCCGGTAGCGGCGCGACTCGTCCAGGAACGCCTGGTAGAACGCGGTGCTGCCGCCCGCCATGGTGACCCCGTGCCGCCGGTAGACGGCGGCCGCCCGCCGCGGCTCGAAGGTGTCCAGGATGACCGCGGGAAATCCGCTGACCAGCATGGCGATGACATAGTCCGGACCGGCGATATGCGCGTACGGAAAGGCGATCGAGCCGATGTCGTCCGCGGTCATGCCGAGCGCGGTGGCCAGCCCGACGCCACCGGCGATGAGCGACGCATCGGTGTGCTCCACCCCTTTGGGGGCGGAGGTGGTGCCGGAGGTGTAGTAGATCCAGGTGGTGGCCCCGTCCCCACCGGACGGCGCGGCAGGCAGCCCGGCCGGGTCCGCCGTGGGCAGCCCGTCCCCGACCGGCAGCACCCGCACCCCGTCCCCGGCGAGCTTCCGGACCATCGCGGTGTGATCGAACCCCCGCCACACGCCGGGTACGAGCACGAACTCCGCCGCCGACTCCGCCAGGATGAAGCCGACTTCCCGCTCCCGGTGCAGCGGAATCACGGGCGTCTGCACGGCCCCCAGCCTGGCCAGCGCCAACGACACGATCACCGTCTCGATCCGCGTCGGCAACTGCCACGCCACCCGCGTCCCGGCCCCGACCCCGCTCTCCCGCAACCCGGCCGCCACCCGCAGTGCCTCGTCCCGCACCCCGTCAAAGGTGACGCTCCCCCCGCCCCCGTCGAAGAACATCGGCACCCCGCACGAGACCCGCGCGCGGTACTCGACCAGTTCCCAGAGCGTCCGTATGCGGGCGGGCTCGAACATGGGGCGCCTCCTGGCTGCTGGCGGGGCAGATGAGTGCCGCGGCACTGTAGCACCGGATCTGACGAAACGTCAGATGTAGGTCAGGAGAGAAACTCGGCGGTGCCGGGTGATCCGTCACGCACCGGCCCATGGGGCGGAAAAAAGAACAACGGGGCCCGAGCGTCAGCCCGGCCCCCGTTCTGTGTCACGCCTCGCATCGAATGCCGGCGGCCAGGGCGCTGTGCGATATGCCGCGTGCGCGCCGTGGTGCGATCAGGGCATGTGGTTGTCCATCGGCGACAGCGGGGCGGGGTGGTTCAGCGATATCGCCGGGGAGTGGACGGCCTGCGCCGCGAGGGAGTGCGGCGGGCTGGGTATGTGGTTGTCGGCCGTTGCAGGGAGCGCGGCGACGCCCAGTGCGGCCAGCGCGATACCGGCGACGATAAAGACCTTCTTTGTGTGGGTCATTCCAACTCCTCGGAGAAGGGGGAAGGTTGACGTTCCCGAAACACGCTAGCGGTAATTGCGGGCAGATGTTCGATCATCATGGAAATGCGAGAGATATCGCCAGTTCTGCTGCGGAAGGCAAAAACGCCGCAGGGGCCGGTTTTCGATGGCATCCCCTCCGCGCCATCGAAACCGGCCCCTGCGATCCCCCGAATACCCCCCCCGTTGGTTTGACGGGCCTTCACTCGGAGTCGTAGTGAACGGGCGTCAGTCCTTCTGCGAAACGCCGTTCCCCGGAGTGGGCTGGTGATTGTCGTCAGCCAGGGGCGTGGCGATCGGCTGGTGGTTGTCCATGGGCTTGAGGATGTCCCGGTCCTCGGACTTCTTCACCTGGGTGGCGACCCCGGCCCCGCTGATGGGCTGGTGGTTGTCCATGGGCTTGAGGACGTCCCGGTCTTCGGACTTCTTCACCTGCGTGCTGACGCCGGCTCCGCTGATGGGCTGGTGGTTGTCCATGGGCCGGATGATGTCCCGCTCACCTGGGACAGCGGCCTTGTTGTCGGCGTTCACTTGGATCAACTCCTGTGTGGGCGCTTACTGCTTGGTCACCCGGCCGGCGACTCCCCCGTGGGTCGCCGGACGGGCGTAGCATGGCCGCTCACGATAACTCTGCGGCCTGGGCACCGAGCCGCTTGCCCCCCGAGGCGGCGGATCGATGTTGATAAGAGTGGCCCGCCGCGATGAACGATCGATAAACGTCGGAGTCCACCGCCGGATGAACGCGCTTATGCGACCACGGTGGGCGAGAGAAGTGCCTGCACAGCGGTGCCGTCAGAGGAACCCAGGCGCTCGAACGTCGCCAGCGCCTCCTGCCAGCACACCCTTGCACGGCCGGTCTGCCCGAGGGCGTGCAGAGCCCGCCCCAGGGTGGTCAGGACCGTGGCGCGCCAGGAATCGCCGCCGATGCCGCGCAGCGCGGTCAGCGCCTGTTCGGCGTGGTTGGCGGCGGTGGCGGGACGGCGGGCGGCGAGCTCGACCTCGGCGAGCCGGAAGTTGGTCATCCCTTCCCAGAAGCGCTGCCGGCTGTCCTTGAAGATGGCCAGCGCGGCGGTCAGCTGCTCGGTCGCCTCTTCCAGCCGCATGGCCTGGGTGTACGCGAGAGCGAGGGCGTACATACCGTTGGCGAGCCGGCGTTTGGCGCCCAGCCGGCGGTATATCGACAGCCCTTCCTCCGCCAGGTCAATGGCGCTGTCCACCCGCCCGGTGTCCAGATAGACGCGGGAAAGGTTGCACAGCGCGCTGGCCTCGGCCTGCCGGTTCCCGTCGTCGCGGAAAGCGGTCAGGGCCTGCCGGAGATAGCCCTCCGCGTCGGCGTGCCGGTGCTGCGCGTTGGCGATGATCCCGCGGTCGTTGGGTGCGAACGAGCAGACGTAGGGATCCTCGCAGGCAAGTCCGAGCAGCATGGCGGACTTGGCGTTCTCATCGGCCTCGTCCAGGCGTCCCGACAACGTCCGGACATAGGTGAGCGCGAGGTGGAAACGCGCTTCCGCGTGCTGGTCCCCGGCCTCCCGGGCGGCCGTCAGCAGCGCGGCATTGACCTGCTCGTACTGGAGCGCGTCGGCACCGGACTCGGCCAGGTCCTTCGTGAGCTGCAACAGATCGGCGGCCCGGCGCAGGGTGTCCGGGCTGCTGGACTGCCGGGCACAGGCGAGCAGGCAGCCGGCCTCGTTGAACAGCCATTCCAGGGCCGCCGCCCGGTCGGCGAAGACGAGGCCGGGGTAGTTGGTGCTCTCCATGTGGTCGATCAGACGGTCACCCGGACGTTCGAGCGCGTACATCCGGGCGGCGGTCGCCAGATAGAAGTCCAGCAGCCGGGAGACCGCCATGTCCCGCTCGGACGGCGGGTGTTCATCGCGTTCGGCGCACGCACGCGCGTAGAGCCGTACCAGGTCGTGATAGCGGTAGCGGCCCGGTGCGGCGGACTCCAGGAGCGAGGTGTCCACGAGGGATTCGAGGAGTTCCTCGGTGTCCTCGGCGTCCATGTCGAGTACGGCGGCGGCCGCGGCCAGCGAGATGTCCGGGCCGTCCGCCAGCCCCAGCAGCCGGAAGGCACGGGCCTGCGCGGGCTCCAGCTGCTTGTAGCCCAGCTCGAAGGTGGCCTTCACGGCGAGGTCGCCGGCCCGGAGTTCGTCCAGCCGGCGGCGCTCGTCGCCGAGCTTGCGGGCCAGGATGGACACCGTCCACGTACGGCGGGCGGCCAGCCGGGAGGCGGCGATACGGATCGCCAGCGGGAGGAAGCCGCAGGCCCCGACGACCGCCATGGCGGCCTGCCGTTCCGAGGTGACCCGCTCCTCGCCGACGATGCGGGTGAAGAGCGCGAGGGCTTCCTCCGGGCTCATCACGTCCAGGTCGATGAGATGGGCACCGGCCAGGTCGATCATGCGGGCGCGGCTGGTGATCAGGGCGGCGCAGCCCTCCGTGCCGGGCAGCAGTGGCCGGACCTGGGAGGCGTCCCGGGCGTTGTCCAGGAGGGCCAGCACCCGGCGGCCTGCCAGGACGGAGCGGAAGAGCGCCGAACGCTCCTCCAGGCCGTCGGGGATGGAGGCGTCGGGTGTGCCCAGGGCGCGCAGGAAGGCGCCGAGGACGGCGACCGGTTCGGAGGGGTTGTGGCCGGCGCCCTGGAGGTCGACGTAGAGCTGTCCGTCGGGGAAGTGGTCGCGGGCGGCGTGGGCCACATGGACGGCGAGGGTGGTCTTGCCGACGCCGCCGATGCCGGTCAGGGCCGAGACGGCCATCACGCTGCCCTCGGCGGTGGCGAGTTGGTCGCCGAGCTCGGTGACGAAGGCGGCGCGGCCGGTGAAGTCGGCGACCGTGGCCGGGAGCTGCTGGGGACGCACCACCGCGGGGCCGGCCGGGTCCTTGTCGAAGCTGACGGCGGGTGCGTCCAGATCCGGGTCCGCCTGAAGAATCCGCTGCTGGAGGTCGGAGAGCGAGGCGCGGGGGTCGACCCCCAGCTCGTCCGAGAGCAGCCGGCGGGTGTCGGTGTACACCGCGAGCGCCTCGGCCTGCCGTCCGCTGCGGTACAGCGCGAGCATGAGGAGCTCGCGCAGCCGCTCGCGCAGTGGGTGCGCGGCGGTCAGCGCGGTCAGCTCGGACACCGCCTCGGCATGGCAGCCGAGTTCCAGTTCGAGTTCGAAGCGGGTCTCCATCAGGGAGAGCCGCCACTCGTCGAGGCGGGTGCGCTGGGTGTCGGCGTACGGGCCCGCGAGGCCGGCCAGCGGTTCGCCGTCCCACAACGCCAGTGCCTTGTCGAGGAGTTCACGGGCGCGGCTGCGGTCACCGGCCGCCCGGGCCTTCTCCGCCTCGGCGGCGTACTGCTCGGCGTGATCGTGGTCGAGGTCCAGCGGGCGGCCGTCCACCGGGCGGATCGCATAGCCGCCGGACTCGCTGACGAGGGCGTCGGCGTCCTCGCCCAGGGCCTTGCGGAGCCGGGAGGCGTAGGTGCGCAGCGCGGCGAGTGCGGCATGCGGCGGCTCGTCGCCCCAGAGGGCGTCGACGAGTTCGGGCGCAGTGGCGGTGCGCCCGCCGCGCAGCAAGAGCGCGGCGAGCAGCGCCCGCTGCTGCGGGGAGCCCGCTGCCAGCGGTGTCGCGCCGCGCCAAGCCCGTACGGGACCGAGCACGGTGAAGCGGAGCCGCTCCCGCCCCGGACCGTCGTCCATGGTGCCCCCCTGCCGTGTGTGGCATCTGTTCGCGCTGTGCGCACTGCCTCGCTGTGTGCAACGGCCAGTCTGCCTTGTCGCGGCTGCTTACGTCAGTAGGGGTCCGGACCGTCCACAAAGCCTCCTCGGACGATCGGTGCCGGATGCGGGGCGGCGCAGGGCAGGGGCGCGGAGGTGAAGCTTCCGTGCGCCCCCTGGCATCCGGTCCGTCTTCCCGCACTAGCTGACGCATCGTCAGATCGGCGCTACGGTATCCGCCATGGAGACCTTCCCGAAGATCATCTCGGTGGACGACCACACGGTGGAGCCCCCCAACGTCTGGCGGGACCGGCTCCCGTCGAAGTACCAGGACACCGGCCCGCGCATAGTCCGGGCGCCGGTGAAGGAAATGAGCTTCGTGGGCGGAAAATTCGCTCCAAAGATGGGTGCCGTCGGTGACGACGGGCCCATGGCCGACTGGTGGGTCTATGAAGACCTGCACCGTCCGCTGACCCGCCTCGACACGGCCGTCGGCTATGCGCGCGACGACATCAAACTCGAAGGCATCACCTACGAACAGATGCGGCCGGGCTCCTTCAGCGTGCCGGACCGATTGGCCGACATGGATGTCAATCATGTCCAGTCGGCGCTCTGTTTCCCGACCTTCCCCCGTTTCTGTGGCCAGACGTTCACCGAGGCCAAGGACCGCGAACTGGGGCTGCTGGGGGTGCGTGCCTACAACGACTGGATGGTGGAGGAGTGGTGCGGCCCCCAGGCGCGGGGGCGGCTGATCCCGCTCGGGCTCATCCCCCTGTGGGACGCCGGGCTGGCCGCCGCGGAGGTACGGCGCAACGCGGCCCGCGGCGTCCGGGCCGTCTGCTTCAGCGAAATCCCGCCCCACCTCGGGCTGCCCAGCATCCACACCGACTACTGGGACCCGTTCCTGCGCGCCTGCGACGAGACCGGCACGGTCATCGCCATGCACATCGGCTCGTCCAGCAAGATGCCCTCGACCTCCGCGGACGCGCCGCCGGCCGTCGGCTCGACGATCACCTTCGCCAACTGCTGCTTCTCGATGGTCGACTGGCTGATGAGCGGAAAGTTCGAGCGCTTCCCGGACCTGAAGATCATGTACGCCGAGGGGCAGATCGGCTGGATCCCGTACGTCCTGGAGCGCGCGGATGTGGTCTGGGAGGAGAACCGCGGCTGGGGCGGCGTCGCCGACAAGGTCCGCCGCCCGCCGTCCGAACTCTTCACCGAGCACATCTACGGCTGCTTCTTCGACGACGCCTTCGGCCTGAAGAACCTGGACGCGATCGGCGTGGGGAACGTGCTGTACGAGACGGACTACCCGCACTCGGACTCGACCTGGCCGAAGTCGAGGGAGGTCGGCGAGTCCCAGATGGGGCATCTGGCGCCGGACGTGGTGGAGCGGATCGTCCGGGGGAACGCGATCTCGCTGCTGGGGCTGACGGCGGAGGGGCTCTGGGCGGGCGCGTGAGCGCGGACGAGGGCTGATGCCGGGGCCGCCCCCATCGGCCCGCACCCCTTGCCTGGTGCCGCGCCAGGCGCCACGATGTCCCGCGCAAGCTATGTGACGGTACGTCAGATATAGCTGGAGGGGCGGTGGACGGCGTGCGTGACGAGGTGTGGCGGCCGGAGGACGGGCGGCTGGTGTACGGCATGCAATTGCCGGTGCAGTCGCAGAGCACGCTCTTCGCGGAGAGCTGGGAGGCGGCCGCGGGGCCCGGTGATCTGGTCGAGATCGCGCGGGTGGCGGACCGCTGCGGGTTCGCGTACCTCGCCTGCTGTGAGCATCTCGCGATTCCGCGGCGGCTGGCCGAGGCGATGAGCACCGTCTGGTACGACCCGGTGGCCACGCTGGCGCATCTGGCCGCCGTGACGGAGCGGGTCCGGCTGCTGAGTCATGTGGCGGTGGCCGGGCTCCGGCATCCGCTGATCACGGCCAAGCAGTACGCGACGCTGGACCGGCTCTCCGGCGGGCGGCTGATCCTCGGGGTGGGCGCCGGGCACGTGGCGGAGGAGTTCGCGGTGCTCGGGGTGGACTTCGGGGGGCGCGGGGCGGTGCTGGACGAGACCATCGATGCCCTGAAGGTGGCGCTGGGGCCGGAGGAGTTCCCCAAGTTCGCGGGCGAGCGGTTCGCGTTCGAGGGGCTGGGGCAGGCGCCGCGGCCGGTGCAGGCGCCGCGCCCGCCGATCTGGGTGGGCGGCTCCTCGCCCGCCGCCGTCCGCCGGGCCGCCGAGCGCGGCGACGGCTGGCTCCCGCAGGGCGACCGGCGCGACCAGCTGCCCGGCCAGATCACCAGGCTGCGGCGGCTTCGGGAGGCGGCCGGAATCGGGGAGCCGGTGGTGATCGGCACCATCGCCGAGCCGCTGTACGTCGGCGAGCCGGGGTGGGCGGTCGGCCGGCGGACGCTGTCCGGGGCGGCGGAGCGGATCGCCGACTCGCTGCGGGAGTACCGCGCGATGGGTGTGCAGCAGATCCAGGTGCGGTTCCGCAGCCGGAGCCGCGGTGAACTGACCGATCAGATGGTGGCGTTCGGGTCGGAGGTCGCGCCGCTGCTGAACGGCTGACGGCCCGGACGGGCGCAAGAGCAACTCATCAGCCAAGGAGTGCGGGTATGGGCAAGCTCGACGGGCGGGTCGTCATCATCACGGGTGCGGCGCGCGGGCAGGGGGAGCAGGAGGCGCGGCTGTTCGTCGCGGAGGGCGCGAAGGTCGTGCTCGGCGATGTGCTGGACGCGCAGGGCGAGGCGCTCGCCAGGGAACTGGGGGAGGGGGCCGCGCGCTACGTCCCGCTGGATGTGACGCGGGAGGCGGACTGGCAGGCCGCGGTCGTCGCCGCCAAGGACACCTTCGGGAAGATCGACGGGCTGGTCAACAACGCGGGGATCCTGCGCTTCAACGAGCTGGTGTCGACGCCGCTGGACGAGTTCCAGCAGGTGGTGCAGGTCAACCAGGTCGGCTGCTTCCTCGGGATCCGTACGGTGGCGCCGGAGATCGAGGCGGCCGGCGGCGGCACGATCGTCAACACCGCGTCGTACACGGCGCTGACCGGGATGGCCTTCGTCGGCGCGTATGCCGCGACCAAGCATGCCGTCCTCGGGCTGACCCGGGTCGCCGCGGTGGAGCTGGCGGCCAGGAAGATCCGGGTCAACGCGGTGTGCCCGGGGGCGGTGGACACCCCGATGGCCAACCCGGCCGCGCTCGATCCGGCCGTCGATCCGGCCGAGTCGAAGCGGGCGGTGGACGAGCTCTACCAGAAGCTGGTGCCGCTGGGGCGGATCGGGCAGCCGGAGGAGGTCGCCAAGCTGGCGCTCTTCCTGTCGTGCGAGGACTCGTCGTACATCACCGGGCAGCCGTTCGTGGTCGACGGCGGGTGGCTGGCGGGGGTCAGCATTATCTGACGGCACGTCAGGCAAGTGCGGTGACGGCTCTTGACGCTCTCCGGGTGCGGTGGAACAGTCGGCACATCGAATCTGACGGTACGTCAGATATAGCCATCAGGGACGGTGAACCTCCTTGGAATTCGGGCTCTTTGTACAGGGATACGTGGGCAAGCGGGCCGAGACCGACCCGCTCGCGGAGCACAAGGCGCTGATGGAGGAGACCGAGTACGTCATCCAGGCGGACAAGTCCGGCTTCAAGTACGCCTGGGCGTCCGAGCACCACTTCCTGGAGGAGTACTCACACCTCTCCGCCAATGACGTCTTCCTCGGCTACCTGGCCCACGCGACCGAGCGGATCCATCTGGGGTCCGGGATCTTCAACCCCCTCGCCCAGGTCAACCACCCGGTGAAGGTCGCCGAGAAGGTCGCCATGCTCGACCATCTCAGCGAGGGACGCTTCGAATTCGGCAGCGGGCGGGGCGCCGGCAGCCACGAGATCCTGGGGTTCCTGCCGGGCATCACCGATATGAACCACACCAAGGAGATCTGGGAAGAGACCATCGCCGAGTTCCCGAAGATGTGGCTCCAGGAGGAGTACCCCGGGTTCCAGGGCAAACACTGGCAGCTGCCGCCGCGCAAGATCTTCCCCAAGCCGTTCGGGGCCGCGCACCCGGCGATGTGGTACGCGGCCGGCTCGCCGACCTCGTACGCCATGGCGGCGAAGAAGGGTCTGGGCGTCCTCGGCTTCAGCGTGCAGAAGGTCTCCGACATGGAGTGGGTGCTGGAGCAGTACAAGACGGCGATCCGGGACGCCGAGCCGATCGGTGACTTCGTCAACGACAACGTGATGGTCACCTCGACGGCGATATGCGCCGAGACGCACGACAAGGCCGTGGAGATCGCGGTCAACGGGGGACTCAACTACCTCCAGTCGCTGGTCTTCCGCTACCACGACACCTTCCCGCGGCCCGAGGGCATCCCCGAGTGGCCCGAGCTGCTGCCCGACTACACCACCGAGATCATCGAGCTGCTGATCGCCGAGGAGCTGATGATCTGCGGCGACCCGGACGAGGTGCTCGGGCAGTGCAAGCGCTGGGAGCAGGCCGGCGCCGATCAGCTGAGCTTCGGGCTGCCGATCGGGATCTCGTACGAGGACACCATGAACACGGTCAAGCTCATCGGCGAGCACGTGATCCCGAAGATCGACACCGATCCGGTGCACCGCACGACCCGGTTCCGGCAGGCCACGGGCAGCTGAATCCGCCGAGGGGAAGGGGGCGCAACCCATGCTCGACCACCTGATCAAGGGCGCGACCGTTGTGGACGGGACGGGCACGCCCTCGTACACCGCCGATGTCGGCCTCCGCGAAGGCCGGATCGCCGTCATCGGGCCACCCGGCACCGTCACCGAGGAGGCGCGGAGCAGCGAGGACGCCACCGGGCTCGTTCTCGCCCCCGGCTTCGTCGATCCGCACACCCACTACGACGCCCAGCTCTTCTGGGACCCGTACGCGACGCCCTCGCTCAACCACGGGGTGACGACCGTGGCGGGCGGCAACTGCGGTTTCACGCTCGCCCCGCTGAACCCGGAGCGGCCCGCCGACGCCGACTACACCCGCCGGATGATGGCCAAGGTCGAGGGCATGTCCCTGGTGGCGCTCGAAGAGGGGGCGCCCTGGTCGTGGAGCTCGTTCGGCGAGTACCTCGATGCCCTGGAGGGACGGATCGCCGTCAACGCGGGCTTCATGGTGGGGCATTGCGCACTGCGCCGCCACGTCATGGGGGAGGACGCCATCGGCGGGCAGCCGACGCCCGCGCAGCTGGAGCGGATGCTGGCGCTCTTCCACGAGGCGATGGCGGCCGGGGCGTGGGGCTTCTCCACCACCCAGTCCGCCACCCACTCCGACGGGGACGGGCAGCCGGTCGCCTCCCGGCACGCCGCGCCGGCGGAGCTGCTCGCGCTGTCGCGGGCCGTCGCCGAGCACGAGGGCACCCAGATCGAGGCGATCGTGGCCGGCTGCCTCGATCAGTTCAGCGACGCCGAGATCGCGCTGCTCGTCGAGATGAGCGCGGCCGCCGGGCGCCCGCTGAACTGGAATGTGCTGACCATCGACGCGGCCGTGCCCGAACGGGTGCCGCGACAACTGGTCGCCAGCGAACGGGCCCGGGAGGCCGGCGGCCGGATCGTGGCCCTGACGATGCCGATCCTCACCCCCATGAACATGTCCCTGGGCACCTTCTGTGCCCTGAACCTGATCCCCGGATGGGGCGACATCCTGGGCCTGCCGGTCCCCGAACGGATCGCGAAGCTCCGCGACCCCGCGGTCCGGGCCGAGATGCTGCGGCGCGCGGCCAGTAAGGAGGCGGGCGTCTTCCGGCGGCTCACCCACTTCGGCCGCTATGTCATCGGGGACACCTACTCCGCGGCGAACGAGGGCCTGACCGGCCGCGTGGTGAAGGACATCGCGGCCGAGCGCGGTCAGGAGCCCTTCGCGTGCCTGGTCGAGATCTGTGCCCACGACGAGCTGCGGACCGTGCTGTGGCCGATGCCCACCGACAACGACCCGGACTCCTGGGCACTGCGCGCCGAAACCTGGCAGCACGAGGACGTCATGCTCGGCGGGTCGGACGCGGGCGCGCACCTGGACCGGATGTGCGGCGCCCCGTACACCACGCGCTTCCTCGGCGACTGTCTGCGGGGCCGGAAGCTGATGGGTCTGGAGCAGGCCGTGAAGATGCTCACCGACGACCCGGCCCAGCTCTTCGGGCTGCGGGAGCGGGGCCGCATCGAGGAGGGCTGGCACGCCGACCTCGTCCTCTTCGACCCGGCACGGATCGACGCGGGCAAGGCCACCCTCGTCCACGATCTGCCCGGCGACAGCCCCCGGCTGGATTCCCGGGCGATCGGCATCAACGCGGTGTGGGTCAACGGCGTCGAGACGATCCGCGAGGACGTGGTGACCGGCGCGGTCCCGGGGACGGTACTGCGGTCGGGCCGGGACACGAGGACGGTGAGCACGAAGTGAGCTCCGCGGGACGGCTGTTCATCGGCGGGGAGTGGGCCGAGCCCGACGGCGGCCACTACGAGGTCATCGACCCGGCGACGGAGGAGGTCGTCGGGCGCGCGCCCGAGGCGAGCCGGGAGCAGGTGTACGCGGCGGCATCCGCGGCGGCCGCGGCCTTCCCCGCCTGGTCCCGTACGCCGCCGCAGCGCCGTGCCGCGATCCTCGACCGGGCCGCGGAGGTGATCCAGCGCGACTTCGCGGCGCACGCCGAGGTGGCGCAGGCGGAGAGCGGCGCGACGACCGGCACGGCGCGCGGTATGCAGGTCGCGGTGGGGGCGGCGCGCTTCCGGCGGTATGCGAAGGGGGCCCTGGAGCCCGTGGAGCAGGCGCTGCCGCCGCAGATCAACGAGGCCGGGCCGATGGGGAAGGCGGGCGTGCTCGGCGCCCTGGCGGTACGGCAGCCGGTCGGCGTCGTCAGCTGCATCACCTCGTACAACAACCCGTGGGCCAACCCGGCGGGCAAGATCGCCCCGGCGCTGGCGATGGGCAACACCGTCCTGGTGAAGCCCGCCCCGCAGGACCCGCTGTCGGTCTACCGGATGGCCGCGGCGCTGGCGGAGGCCGGGGCGCCGCCGGGCGTCGTGAACGTCGTCAGCGGAGCCTCCCCGGCGGTCGGCGCGGCGGCCGTGGACGCGCCGGACGTGGACATGGTGAGCTTCACCGGCTCGACGGCCGTCGGGCAGCGCATCGCCGAGGTGTGCGGCCGCGGGATGAAGCGCCAGCTCATGGAGCTGGGCGGCAAGGGCGCCGCGGTGGTCTTCGACGACGCGGACCTGGACTCGGCGGTGGCCGGCATCGGCACGACGTACTCCTTCTACAGCGGGCAGATCTGTACGGCGCCGACGCGGGTGCTCGCCCAGCGGGGCGTGTACGAGGCGCTGGTGGAGCGGCTGACGCGGTACCTCGGGCGGCTGACGGTCGGTGATCCGCGCGCGCCGGGCACGGTGGTCGGTCCGGTGATCTCGGCCGCGCACCGCGACCGGATCGAGGCGTATGTGGAGCTGGGCCGGAAGGAGGGTGCCCGGGTCGTGGCGGGCGGCGAACGGCCGTCCGTGCCGGCGCGCGGCTTCTACGTCGCGCCGACGCTGCTGGCCGACTGCACCCCGGACATGCGGGTCGTACGGGAGGAGATCTTCGGTCCGGTCGTCGTCGTCCTGCCCTTCGACGAGGAGGACGAGGGGATCGCCCTCGCCAACGACAGCGACTACGGGCTGATCGACTACGTGTGGTCCGGCGATATCGCCCGCGCCTTCCGGGTGGCCCGGCAGCTGCGGGCCGGCGGGGTCGGGGTGAACACGGTCGGCCGGAACATGGAGGCGCCGTTCGGCGGCTTCAAGAAGAGCGGGGTGGGGCGCGACGTGGGCTCGTACGCGCTGCATGCGTACAGCGAGCTTCAGGCGATCGTCTGGCCGGGGTGAGGGAGCGGGGGCTCCCCGGGGCAGGCGACGGTGGCGGCCGGTGTCGCCACCGGGCTCTTCTACGCCGTGATGAGCTTCCTCAGCGAGAACGTCCTGATCGACACCATCTATGCGCTCGGCCTCATGATCTGCTTCTACTACGCGATCACCGCCTTCGCCTGCCCCTGGTTCTTCCGTCGTGAGCTGCGGAACTCGGCCCGCGAGCTGCTGTTCAAGGGGGTCTTCCCGGTCCTGGGCGGCGTCCTGCTCGCGGCGGTCTTCGGCAAGACCCTGGTCGGCATGTGGAACCCCGTCTACGGCTCGGGCAGTTCGGTCCTCGGAATCGGCTCGGTCTTCGTCGTCGGGGTCGGTCTGCTCCTTCTCGGTGTCGTGATCATGCTGGTGATGCAACGCCGCAGCCCGGCCTTCTTCCGCGGCCAGGTGCTGACCCGGGCCACGCCGGCGTTGGTGGTGGAGGAGTAGGGGGGCAAGGGGAGAAGGGGAGAAGGGGGGAAGTGCGGGTCCGGGCGCGCGTGATCGTCTGCCGGGGCGCGCGTCACCTGCTCCCGGCCCGCATCGTTCGTCGTGCGCCGGCCAGGCTCAGCCCCGATGGCCCAGGAAGACCGGGTTGGTCATCGCCGCCATGGGGCCCGGCAGGCCCGGTGTCGTCGGGGGGTGGCGGACCTCCGCGCGTATGTAGGCGGCGTAATCCGGGGTGGTCCGCCAGCTGACGGTGCCGTCGCCGGAGGGCGGCAGCGTGGTGGAGTACAGCCGCCCCTGGTCGGTGACGAAGGAGACCGTGCAGTCGGGGGTGCCGGAGACCGTCAGCCGGGCGGTGACCGTCGCCGTACGGGAGACCGCCAGCCGCTCGCCGATCCCGGCGTGTTCGCCCCGCTCACCGGCGACGGAGAACGCCAGGTCGACCTTTGACGACTCGGCGATCCAGACCTGGCCGGCCCGGATGCCGTCCTGAACGGCCCGGCGCGAGAGATCGTCGGCGAGCACCACGGTCTGCGGCAGGCCGACGACATCGGGGTCGCGATGGGCGTCGCTGTGGCCGACGGCCGGCAGCCAGTCCGCGCGGCCCTGGACGTGGGCGACCAGGGTGTTGTCCCACTCGGCGAGGGTGACCTCGTCATCGGGGGTGTACGGCCCGTTCCAGACCTCCACCGCATCGGCCTCGTTGAGCCCGAACTTCCAGTTGCAGCCGATGCAGGTGGCGTGCGGATGCGCCGGGATGACCAGGCCGCCGGCCCGCCGGATGGCGCGTGCGTACTTCCCGAAGGCGTTGTCGCGGGCCCGGTAGCGCCAGTCGATGAAGACCTCGGGGTCGGTGCCCATGGCGACCACGTGCCCATTGCGGGTGGTGACTTCCTCGCCGGTCAGGATCAGCAGGTCGTCGCCCCACAGACCGTCCCAGGCACGGTGCGCGGAGGTGGTGTTGTGCTCGGAGGTGTTGATGAAGTCCAGCCCGGCGGCGCGGGCCAGCGCGGCGATCTCGGCGGGGGTGCGTTTGCCGTCGGAGTGGACGGAGTGCAGATGGCCGTCGCCGCGGTACCAGGCGCGGCCCCGGCCCCGGGCGCGCTCGGGCGGATGGACGGGCGCCGGGGTGTGCCCCTGGGGGCCGTACTTCAGGGTGACCGTGACGTCGTAGGACAGGCCCTGCGGTGCGACCGTGTACGGGCCGAGGACGATGTGCCAGGTGCCGGGGTTGACGCGGCCCGGGAGATAGCCGGGGGTGGCCTCGTCGGCGCGCAGGAAGAACTCCGCACGTGCCCCGCCCGACCAGCCGCGGAAGCCGGCGCCGCCGAGGCCGGTGCCCCGTTCGTCGAAGATGCCGATGTCGCAGGCGTTGCCGGCCGTGCCCTCCGGGACGGTGGGTCTGTCATAGCGGTAGGCCACGGCGATTTCGCGCACCCCGTCCGGCACTTCGACCGGCAGATACACGAAGTCGGGTGCGCCCGTGGGCAGATGGTCGGTGACCCGCCGGGTCTGCTCGCCCGGCCCGCCTTTGGACCGCCCGTCCGCGGGCACCGCGTCGGCGAAGCTCACACGTCCGAGCGTAAGCGCGCCCGTCGCGCCCGCAACCGCCGAGAGTTTCAGAATGCCGCGTCGTTCCATCCCCGCCCCCGCGCCATGTCGTGTCGGATGAGTACCGCGTCGCGGCCGGCTCGTCGCACCGCGTGAAAACTGTTGTACGCGGGTGTGACACCGAGGGAAAGGGCTGTGGATAACCGTCGGGCGGTGAGGCAACATGCGGTCACGCACACGCCCGACGCGGAGGTGTCCCAGCATGCGGATCGCGACCATGATCTTCCTGACCGACGAGACGATCCGGCCGGACCGGCTGGGCCGAGAGCTGGAACAGCGCGGCTTCGCCGGCCTCTATCTCCCGGAACACACCCATATCCCGGCCAGCCGCGACACCCCCGCCCCCATGGGCGAGCCGCTGCCCCGCGAGTACGGCCGCACCCTCGACCCGTTCATCGCGCTCGGCCAGGCCGCCGCTGTCACCGAGCGGCTCGCCCTCGGCACCGGCATCACCCTGGTCGCCCAACACGACCCGGTCGACCTCGCCAAGCAGATCGCGACCCTCGACTTCCTCTCCGGCGGCCGCTTCACCCTGGGCATCGGCTACGGCTGGAACGTCGAAGAGGCCGCCGACCACGGGGTCGAGTGGTCGACCCGGCGGGAGCTGACCCGTGACCGGGTGGCGCTGATGCGCGCCCTGTGGGCCGCGGAACCGACCGCGTACAAGGGGGCCTTCGGGTCCGTACGGGCGTCCTTCGCGCACCCCAAGCCGGCACACGGCGCGCCGCGCATCCTGCTCGGCGGCGGGGCCGGGCCCAAGCTCTTCGGGCAGATCGCCGCGTACGCGGACGGGTGGCTGCCGATCGGCGGGCGGGGGCTGACCGAGACCCTCCCGGTACTACGGCAGGCGTGGTCGGACGCCGGGCGCACGGGTGAACCGGTGGTGGTCCCGTACGCGGTCCACCCGTCACCCGGGAAGCTGGCGCACTACCGCGAGCTGGGACTGCACGAGGTGGTGCTGCAACTGCCGCCCGCCGGAGAGGCGGAGGTACTGCGGACGCTCGACGACTTCGCGCAGTTCCTGTGACGTAGGGCAGCGTGCCGTACCGGATGTGTGACGACGGCGGCCGGGTGCCCAAGGGCCTGGTGGAGGGCGACCGGGCCGGACACGCCCTAGGACCATCGGTGTAAGGCCCCCGCCCCCGGGATCGGTACCGGAGGCCGATTCGCGCCCGCCCCGTCCAGTCGTAGCGTCGAAGGTGAGGACCCGTTGAACCACCCGCATTCAACGGTCCAAGGAGAACGGTCCACGGTCCTGGAAGAGCCACGGTCCGGACGATCCCGCAGGTCAGGGGACCACGCCGCTCACGGGACCAGAGAGATCAAGGAGATCCCATGCCTCGCCTCGACCACACGATCGTGCACAGCACCGACCGTTTCGCCTCCGCCCGGTTCCTGGCCGGTCTGCTCGGCGCGCCCGAGCCCAAGGCGTTCGGCCCCTTCGCCGCCCTCAAGCTGGACAACGGGGTGGCCCTCGACTACGCCGAGCATGTCGCAGGCGGCGAATTCGTCCCGACGCACTATGCGTTCCTGGTGACCGAGGAGGAGTTCGACGGGATCTTCGGCCGCATACAGGAGCGCGGGCTCTCCTATTGGGCCGACCCCATGCACACCAAGCCTCAGGAGATCAACCACCACGACGGCGGCCGCGGCGTCTACATCCTCGACCCCGACGGCCACAACATGGAGTTCTTGACCAGGACGTACTCCGACGAGCTGCTGGCGAGCATGTAAGCGTGCGGTACGCCGCCGCCGGGAAGTGCCCTCTCCATGCCCGGACGGAACGTCCGTCCGCAGTGATCAGTGGCACATCAACGGCCCCTTCTCCGGCGGCGGGGCTGTCGGTGGGCGCTCGTATGCTCGGAGGATGACTTCCAGCGCGCAGGTACCCGGCCAGGCATCCGACCAAGGGACCGACCGCGAGACGAACACCGGGCCCGCCGCCGGGGGCCGCCCCACGGCGAACGCCATGCGCCGCGCGCTCAAGCGGGCCCGCGACGGTGTCGCGCTGGACACCGGCGAGGCCGCGGTGCTGCTTCAGGCGCGCGGCGAGGACCTCAGGGACCTGTGCGCATCGGCGGCCCGGGTGCGGGATGCCGGCCTGGAGGCCGCGGGCCGCCCGGGGGTCATCACCTACTCGCGTGGTGTCTTCATCCCGCTGACGCGCCTGTGCCGGGACAAGTGCCACTACTGCACCTTCGTCACCGTGCCCGGCAAGCTGCGCCGGGACGGCCACGGGATGTTCATGTCGCCCGACGAGGTGCTGGACATCGCCCGCCGCGGCGCCGAAATGGGCTGCAAGGAAGCCCTGTTCACCCTGGGGGACAAGCCGGAGGACCGCTGGCCCGAGGCCCGCGAGTGGCTGGCGGCGCACGGCTACGACGACACGCTCTCGTACGTCCGCGCCATGGCCATCCGCGTCCTGGAGGAGACCGGTCTGCTGCCGCACCTCAACCCGGGGGTGCTGTCCTGGACGGACTTCCAGCGGCTCAAGCCCGTCGCCCCGTCACTGGGGATGATGCTGGAGACGACCGCCGAGCGGCTGTGGAGCGAGCCCGGCGGTCCCCACTACGGATCGCCCGACAAGGAACCGGCCGTCCGGCTGCGTGTCCTGGAGGACGCCGGCCGCTCCAACGTCCCCTTCACCACCGGGCTGCTCATCGGCATCGGCGAGACGTACGAGGAGCGCGCCGAGTCCCTGTTCGCGCTGCGCCGTATCCAGCGCGCCTACCACGGCATCCAGGAACTGATCATGCAGAACTTCCGCGCCAAGCCGGATACGGCGATGCGCGGAATGCCGGACGCCGAACTGGAGGAGCTGGCCGCGACGATCGCGGTGGCCCGGCACATCATGGGCCCCTCGACCCGTATCCAGGCACCGCCCAACCTGGTCGACGGCGAATACCAGCTGCTCATCGACGCCGGCATCGACGACTGGGGCGGCGTCTCCCCGCTGACCCGCGACCATGTGAACCCCGAGCGCCCCTGGCCGCAGATCGACGAGCTGACCGAGCGCTGCGCCGCGGCCGGCTTCGAGCTGCGGGAACGGCTCCCCATCTACCCGGAGTTCCTCCAGCGCGGTGAGCCCTGGCTCGACCCCCGTCTGCTGCCGCATGTCCGCGCCCTCGCCGATCCGGAGACCGGCCTGGCCATCGAGGACGCCCCCGTGGTGGGCCGCCCCTGGCAGGAGCCCGACGAGGGCTTCACGATGAGCTCCTCGGGCCGTACGGACCTGCACCACACCATCGACACCGAAGGCCGCACCGCCGACCGCCGCGACGACTTCGACGAGGTCTACGGCGACTGGGAGGCACTGCGCGAGGCCGCGGCCCACGGGATGGCGCCGGAACGCATCGACTCCGACGTACGCCAGGCCCTGGCGCAGGCCGCCGACGACCCCACCCGGCTCACCGACGCGCAGGCCCTGGCGCTGCTGCACGCCGACGGGCCCGCGCTGGACACGCTCTGCACCATCGCCGACGAGCTGCGCCGCGACACCGTGGGCGACGACGTCACCTACATCGTCACCAGGAACATCAACTTCACCAACGTCTGCTACACCGGCTGCCGCTTCTGCGCGTTCGCCCAGCGCCGCACGGACGCCGACGCCTACACCCTCTCCCTCTCCCAGGTCGCCGACCGCGCCCAACAGGCATGGGACGTGGGCGCGGTGGAGGTCTGCATGCAGGGCGGCATCCACCCCGACCTGCCCGGCACCGCCTACTTCGACATCGCGCGCGCCGTCAAGGAACGCGTCCCCGGCATGCATGTGCACGCCTTCTCACCCATGGAGGTCGTCAACGGTGCGACGCGCACCGGGCTGTCCCTCCGCGAGTGGCTCAGCGAGGCCAAGGCCGCCGGTCTGGACAGCATCCCCGGCACCGCCGCCGAGATCCTCGACGACGAGGTCCGCTGGATCCTCACCAAGGGCAAGCTGCCCACCGCCACCTGGGTCGAGGTCATCAAGACCGCCCATGAGCTGGGCATCCGCTCCTCCTCGACGATGATGTACGGCCATGTCGACCAGCCCCGCCACTGGCTGGGCCACCTCCGCCTGCTCGCCGAAATCCAGCAGGAGACCGGCGGCTTC
Organism: Streptomyces sp. NPDC127097; assembly: GCF_042724075.1. Lineage (NCBI taxonomy): Bacteria > Bacillati > Actinomycetota > Actinomycetes > Kitasatosporales > Streptomycetaceae > Streptomyces > Streptomyces sp. NPDC127097. The sequence continues at coordinate 70,412 of NZ_JBHXFI010000038.1, forward strand.
ACGGAGTTCGTCACCCTCCCCTTCATCCACACCAACGCCCCCGTCTACCTCGCCGGTATCGCCCGCCCCGGCCCCACCACCCGTGACAACCGCGCGGTGACGGCCATGGCCAGGGTGCTGCTGCACCCGCATATCACCAACATCCAGACCAGCTGGGTCAAGCTCGGCGCGGACGGTGCCGCCGAGATGCTGCGCTCCGGCGCCAACGATCTGGGCGGCACCCTGATGGAGGAGACCATCTCCCGGATGGCGGGCTCGAGTTACGGCTCCTACCGCTCCATCCAGGACCTCATCGCCATCGCCGACCGGGCCGGCCGCCCGGCCCGCCCCCGCACCACGACCTACGCCCCGGTCACCGAGGAACGCCAGGCCGCAGCCCTCGCGTCGGACGGCCATCTGCCGGAGCTGCTGCCGGTCGTGGAGTAGCCGGTGGGGGCCGGAATCCGCGGTTATCCACAGCCCCCTTCGCGCCCCGCCGACGGCGGCTAATCTGCGGGGGCAGGGCGGAAAAGCCGGCACCGCGGCGAACGCCGGGGCGGAGGGGGTGGAATCGATGGCACGCAGCAGGCTTTCGCGGCAGGAGCTGATCCGGCTCCGGCGGCGGGAGGGGTTTGTCGGACGGCGCGGCGAGATCGCGGCGTTCCGGGACAACTTCGCCCGCGCGGTGGAGGATCCGGCGCACCAGTTCCTCTTCCATGTGCACGGCCAGGCGGGCGTCGGCAAGACGTCACTGGTCCGGCAGTTCGAGGAGACCGCGCGCGAGCAGGGCGCGCCGACCGCGTATGTCGACGAGGCGGTGCACGACGCCCCCGAGGCAATGGCGGCCATCAGCGGCCAACTCGCCGCGCAGGGCCACCCCTTGAAGGTTTTCGACAAGCTGCTCGCCACCTACCGGGAGCGGCGCCACGAGGCCGAGGCGGCCGCCGTCGCCTCGGAGGCGGCGCCCGGCCCGGCGGACCAGGACGACCCCCAGGGGGCGGCCCCCTCGCCCGGCAGCGTGATCGCCGCCCAGGCCGGGCTGGCCGGCCTGGGGCTGTTACCCGGCGTCGGCGCCCTCACCGGAGGGCTGGACCCCCGCCAGGTGGCGCGCGGCGCCGACCGGCTGCGCGGCCTGCTCAGTGCCCGGCTGCGCAGCCATGACGAGGTACAGCTGGTGATGGCGCCGCTGGAGGTCCTGACACCGGTCTTCGTCCGTGAAGTGAGCGCCGTCGCCGACGAGTCGCCCTCGGTGGCGCTGTTCTTCGACACCTATGAGCGGACGGGCCCGCTGCTCGACATCTGGCTGCGTGACGTCCTGGTCAGCGATCGCTATGGCCCGCTGGCACCCAACGTGGTGGTGACGCTGGCCGGCCAGACCGCGCTGGACCGCCGGTGCTGGGCCGACTGCCTGGACTGCGTGACGGATCTGCCGCTGGACGCCTTCACCGAGGACGAGGCACGCCAGTTCCTGGCGACCAGGGACATCACCGACGAGCGCGTCGTCGAGGTGATCCTGCGGCTGTCCGGCGGCCTCCCGGTGCTGGTCTCCACCCTCGCCGAGAACCGCCCGCGCGCCGTCGAGGCCGTCGACGACCCCAGTGACACCGCCGTCGAGCGCTTTCTGAAATGGGAGACGGACCCGGTGCGCCGGGAGGCCGCACTGGCAGCCGCCCTGCCGCGCCATGTGGACGAGGACATCTTCCGGGCCGCCGTGGACGCGGCCGCCGCCGAACAGTTCGGCTGGCTGTGCGGGCTGCCGTTCGTCACCGGCCGGGCCGGGCGGTGGCAGTACCACGAGGTGGTGCGGACGGCGATGCTGCGCCTCCAGCGCCGTAGATCACCGCAGACCTGGACGGCCCGGCACCGCCAACTCGCCGAGGCCGCCCGGCGCCACCGCACGGACCACCCGCCCGACGCGAACCCCGCGGAGTCCTGGTCCGACGAACGCCAACTGGACCACCGGCTCCGGGAGATCTACCACTCCCTTTGCGCGGACCCCCAGCCGTCCCTCACCCCGGCGCTGTCCGACACCCTGGACGCCGCCGAACACGCGCCCGCCGCCGTGCGCAGAGTCGTGGAGACCATCCGCCAGGCCGGTGAAGATGCCGGCGACCCGGCGGTCGGCGACTGGGGCGACCGTCTGACCGCCGCGCTCACCGAGGACGGCGGCCTGATCGCGGTCCTCACCGCGCTGCTCGGCCACCCCGGCCTCGACCTGCCCGGACAGGCCCGTATCCACCGCGTCCGGGGCCGCGAACACCGCAAGGCGGAAGCCTGGCAACAGGCGTTCGCCGACTTCGACCGCTGCCTGGAACTCGAACCGCACAACGCCGCCGCTCTGCTCGGCCGGGGCCTGACCCACCGCTATATGCGCTGCTTCGAGCGCGCAGCCGAGGACTACACCCGCGCCCTGGAGATCGCCCCGGACTCCTTCGAAGCCGCCTCCCAACTCGGCGAGGTCCACCGCCTCCTGGGCCACTACGAGCAGGCCGTCACCGAGTTCGACCGGGCCCTGGCCCGGCAACCCCGGCACGCCTTCAGCATCGCCAGCCGCGCCGTCTGTCTGCGCCGTCTCGGCCGCCACGAGGAAGCGCTGGCGGGCCTGGAGCGCGCCATCGAGATCAACGCGAACTACGCCTGGGCGATGGCCGAACGGGGCGCCACCTACCGCGACACGGGACAGTACGACCTGGCCCTGGCCGAGTTCGACCGCGCCCTTGCCGTCAACCCCGCCTACCCCTGGGCTCACGCCCGCCGGGGGATCACCCTGCGGGTGTTGGGCCGCCACGAGGAAGCCCTCGACGCCCTCGGGCGCGCGGCCGAACTCCAGCCGAACGACCCCTGGGTATGGGCGGAGCGCTGCCTCACCTGCCTGGAGAGCGGGCGGCACGAGCAAGCGATCCTGGAGGCCGACCGTGCCCTCGTCCTGGACCCCGACTACGCATGGGCCCACCGGGCCCGCGGCACCGCACTGCACGCCCTGGACCGCCACGACGAGGCACTGACAGCGTTTGACCGCTCCCTGGAACTCCATGCGGACGACGCCGGGGTGTGGGGTTTGCGGGGCGCGGTGCTTGGTCACCTGGGCCGCTACGACCAGGCCCTCGCGGACCTCGACCGATCGATCGCCCTGGACCCCGCGGACGGCCACATCCGTTGGCAACGCGCCCTGGCGCTGACGGCTCTGGGCCGCATCGAGGAAGCCCGCTCCGCACTCTCCACCGCCGTACGCCTCACCCCCGATTCGAGTCGGTTCGCGGCCACCCGCGGCACGATCAACCTGCTCACCGGCCGACTGACCGAGGCGCTGGCGGACTTCGACCGAGCCCTCGAACTCGGCGACGCCCCCGCCCACACCCTCGCCCGCCGCGGCAAAACCCACCTCCTACGAGGCGATGCCCCCCGCGCCCTCGCCGACTTCAACCGCGCCCTGGCCGACGCCGGTCCCTCTGCCACCGCCACCCTCCTGTCCCTCAAAGCGGGCTGCCTGCGTCGGGCCGGCCACCTGGACGCGGCACATGAGGCGGTCGAGGCCGCCCGGGAAGCGATGCATTCCGGCTCGGGCGGCGATGCGGCCGCCGGTCCGATCGTCCGGTACGAGGCGGCCCTGCTGACCGCCATGCTGGGCGGAAACGCACCTGCGTCAGGGGCCGGTTCCCGGTCTGCGCCCGTGGACGCCGGCGTGACCGCCGCCGTGTCGTCCGCGTCCACGACCGGAGGCGCCTGGGCGGCGCTGAGAGCCGACGAGAGCCTTGCCGGGGCCGTCGGCGACGGCCCGTCGGGCCATGACAGCGACAACAGCAAGGCCCCCTCCACCCCAGCCCCCCTCCTGGACAAGCCCCTCCTATCGCCGGCGCCCCTCGCAGTCCTCGTCCGATGCGCTCTCGGCGACTGGTCGGGGGCCGAGGCCCTCAGCGCGGAGCTGTTGGACGGCGGCTCATGGGAGGCCGTGGCCGAGACCGAGCTGGGGCTGCGGGATCTCGTGCGTCTGCCGGGCGCGGATAGCGAGCGGCTGGAGGCGATACGCAGCGGGCTGATACGCCACCTGCGGGTGATGGCTGCCGTCCCGGAGTGACGGCGGCAATCACCCGGAACCGCGCCACCAGCCGCGACCATGCCACCCGCCGATCAGGCGCAGCGTCCGCGACGGTGGCCCCCGGTGCTGCTCAGTCCCCCACTCCGCCCTCGTACTCCGCCTCGTGCTGAAGGATGCACTGCTGCCACTGCGACAGGGCCTCCTCGCGGTCCCCTCCGCTGTCCTGGGCGGCGACGATCAGTGCGTCGGCGGCCATGGCGGCGAGCCGTACGGCGATATGGCACACATCGCTCTGGGGGAGCGGCCGAAGGAGTTCCACCGCGCCGTCGCTGTCTCCGGAGAGCGCGGAGGCGACGACAGCCATGGTGGTGCGATCCCACTCGTACTCGGACATGGGGAGAGCATGCCCAACGGGCGACGCCGCCATCATCGAACGGATGCGCGCCCAGGTGGGGGCAGGAGGGGAAGGCGGGACGAAGGTGGCGCCGGACACCCAGTGGGACGTGGACGAGAACGAGGCGAGGACGAGGGGAGGGCGAGGCGTGGACGAGGACGAGGATTGGAGGAGGACAGGACACGGACGAGACAGGGGCGAGACGAGGGCGAGACAGGGGGACAGGGGCGAGAACGGGAGCGGCCGCGCCCCCGGGCCCGACGAAGAGGCGCCCCGAGGGTTCCGGGGGGACGAAGACATCGGCCGAGGCCGACAGCCCGGTGCGATGGCCACGATGGCCACGACGGCCACCTCCGCTCGACCGCGGGCGGCAGGGCGGGCCGTACGGGACCGCCGGCCCGTGGGGTGGGTCCCACGTCCGGATGACTGGTGCCGCCTCAGCCCAGTTGACGAAATCGCTGGTCTCCAGGAGCTTCTTCCTTGCCGTCGGCGGCACGTACGCCCGCCTCCGCGGCCCGTTCGGCGGTCAGATTCGGGCTCCAAGCGGTCACGTTCATACCGAAGGCCAGGTCGATGGCGGCATTGCGCATTCCGGAGGTGATCAGCAGCCGGGCCAGGAGTGAGGCCGGGAACGGAATGCGCTCGCGCATGGCCACGATGATCTCGCAGTCGCAGTCGCAGTCGCAGTCGCAGTCGCAGTCGCAGTCGCAGTCGCAGTCGCAGTCGCATCGCAGTCGCCGCTCGCCGCGACCACCTCGTCCTCGGAGCGGAAGGGCTGCCGCAGCGTGCGGACGTCCACGGCGTCGGCCGGCACGGACCAGTCGGCCATGGAGAGGGCGACGCCCTGGTAGTCGTCGAGTACGGCGCAGCGCGGGGTCATGGGGGTGCTCCCCAGGGGGTGGGCGGTGGAGGGGTGGATGGTGACGCGATCCGCACCCCCCGACCCCGTACTCATCGGACGCTACCGGCCAAAAGCCTCCTTACGAATGACTATTCGCAATACCCTCCTGGCCAAAAATTGATCATTCTCGGTCGATTACAGTGCTGCGCAAGGGGCCCCGCAAGGCCCCGTGACGTAGTGAGCTTCAGGAGGGCGCAGTGAGCGAGCGCAGCGAGCGTGCCGTTCAGAGGTGTGCGCCGCGCGGATGCGAGGCCGGGCGGAGCGGGGTTCCGGCATGAGCGCAGCGGGCGGCGGCGCCATCTGGGGGCGCGCGGAGCAGCAGGATTTCCGCAGCCGGGTACGCGGCTGTCTGCTCGGCGGCGCCATCGGCGACGCGCTCGGTGCCGGTATCGAATTCGACTCGCTCGACGCGATCCGTAAGACGCACGGCCAAGAGGGCGTGACCGATCTGGTTCCCGCCTACGGGCGGCGCGGCGCGGTCACCGATGACACCCAGATGACGCTGTTCACCGTGGACGGCCTGATCCGGGCCCAGGTACGCCGCGACACCGGCGCCTGGCATCCGCCCACCGACGTCCACCGCGCCTATCTGCGCTGGTCCGCCACCCAGCGCGACTGGGGCCCGGACGAGCGCCGGAAGGACGACGGCTGGCTCGCCCGCGAGGAGTGGCTGTACTCCCGCCGGGCACCGGGCCGGGCCTGTCTGAGCGGCCTTGGCGACGAGGTGATGGGTACGCTCGACAGCCCCAAGAACCCGGACTCGAAGGGCTGCGGCGCGGTGATGCGCTCCGCGCCGTTCGGGCTGCTGGTCGGCTGGGAGCCGCAGCTGGTCTTCCAGCTCGCCGCCGAGTGCGCGGCGCAGACGCACGGCCACCCCACCGGCTATCTGGCGGCCGGCGCGTTCGCGGTGATCAGCCATTCGCTGGCCCGTGGCGAGGACCTCGACAGCGCCGTGCAGAAGGCGCTGGCCCACCTGGCCACCCGCCCCGGCCACGAGGAGACCACCGACGCCCTCAAGCGTGCGCTCGGCGCCGTACGGCAGGGCATGCCGACGCCCGCCCGGGTCGAGTCGCTGGGCGAGGGTTGGACGGCCGAGGAGGCGCTGTCGATCGGCGTGTACTGCGCACTGGTCGCCGAGGACATCCGGCACGGCCTCCTGCTGGCCGTCAACCACGGCGGGGACAGCGATTCCACCGGCGCGATCTGCGGCAATCTGCTGGGCACCCTGCACGGCGAGACGGCACTGCCGCCGGTCTGGCTGGTCGAGCTGGAGGGCCGGGACACGATCCTCCAGCTGGCCGACGACTTCTCGATGGAGATGACGCAGGGCGCCGCGCTGCACGGCCCGGCCGGCTCGTCACCGGGCTGGCTCGCCCGTTACCCGCGCGCCTAAGGGCTGTCTCGTAGGACGGCAGCAAACACAGAGGCCGCCGCCCCCTACCGCATCAACTCCCCCGCATTGACCAGCAGCGACTGCCCCGTGATGGCGCGCGACCGGTCGGAGGCCAGAAAGACCACGGTCTCGGCCACGTCCGCGTCCGTCGCCAGCTCGGGCAGCGCCATCCGTTCGGTGAGCCGGGCCAGTATCTCGGCCTCCGGTACGCCCTCACTCCGCGCCTGGAACCGTACGTACGCCTCCACCGGCGGGCCCCACATCCAGCCCGGCTGCACGGTGTTGACCCGTATCCGGTCCGGCCCCAGCTCGCGCGCCAGTGAGTACATCGCCGAGACCAGCCCGCCCTTGGACGCCGCATACGCCGCCTGCTGGACCTGCGACGGCGCGGCGACCGACGACTGGGTGCCGATCAGCACCACCGAGCCGCCGCCGCGCGCCGTGAGCGACGGCAGACAGGCCCGGGTCATCCGCAGTGTGCCGAAGAGGTTGACGTCCACGACACGGTGCCAGGAGTCGAAGTCGGCATCCCGCAGGCCCCCGAACAGCGAGTCCAGGGCGGCCACATGGACCACCGCGTCGATCCCGCCGAACCGCTCCACGGCCAGCGCGGCCAGCGCCGCGCACTGCGCCTCGTCGCCGATATCGGTCACCCGCCAGGCCGCACGCGCACCCGAAGGGTCCAGCTCCCCGGCCGACTTGGCGAGATTCGCCTCCGTACGGGCCCCCAGCACCACCGAGGCGCCCTCCCGCACACAGACCGCCGCGACCTGATGGCCGAGCCCGGCTCCTACACCCGAGATGACGACGGTCTTGTTCCGCAGCAGCATGTGTGCCTCCCGGCCGGCCCGCCCAGCTGACGCCTGATGGCCCGTCAGGTTAGGTCCGGCGCCCCGGGAAGGCCAGAGCCGTTCGCCAAGACGGAGCCACGCAGGGGCAGTCGGCCCCAGGGCAGCGCGCCGCGCCCCCACGCGTGGCTTCGCCATCAGTAGGCGGCGCGATGGCCCCGCAGGCACAGACGCCGCCGAGCCCCTACGCTCAGCCGCGCCGCCGATCCGCCCCCACTCAACCGTCCCCCCGCGCCCCCTCCAACGCCTTCCCCAGCCGGCCGAGCCCCTCGCCAATCTCCTCCGGGGAGTGCGTCACGAACGACAGCCGGACGGCCGTGGTGTCCGGCGGCCCGGCGAAGAACGGCGCGCCGGGCACGTACGCCACGTCATGCCGCACCACCTCGGGCAGCAGCGCCGTCGCGTCGTACCCCGCCGGCAGCGTCGCCCACACGAACATGCCGCCCGCCGGACGGTTCCACCGCGAGCCCTCGGGCAGCGCCGTGGCCAGCCCGTCGACCAGCGCGTTCCGCCGCTCGCGGTAGGCGTCGCGGACCCGCAGCAGATGCGCGTCCAGGTCCGCGACCGCCAAGTACCGGGCCGCCGCGGCCTGGTCGACGGTGGAGGTGTGCAGATCGGCGGCCTGTTTGGCGATGACACAGGCGCGCCGCAGCGCGGCCGGCGCGCGCAGCGAACCCAGCCGCAGACCGGGCGCCATCACCTTGGAGAACGAGCCGAGCAGCGCCGTACGGTCCTCGGCCCCGGGGAAGGTCGCGACCCACGGCACCGGCTCACCCTCGAAGCGCAGCTCGCCGTACGGGTCGTCCTCGGCGATCCACAGCCCGCGCCGGGCGGCGACCTCGGCGACCGCGGCCCGGCGCTCGGCGGACAGCGTGCGGCCGGTCGGGTTCTGGAAGGTCGGCACGATATAGAGCAGCTTGGGCCGCTCCCGCGCGGTGATCTCGTCCAGCGCGACCGGGTCCAGCCCCTCGTCGTCGGTCGGCACCGGCACCACCCGGGCACCGGCGAAGGAGAAGATCTGTAGCGCCGCGAGGTAACAGGGGTCCTCGACCAGCACCACGTCCCCCGGCTCCAGCAGGGCGGTGGCCAGCAGCGTCAGCCCCTGCTGGGAGCCGGTGGTCACCAGCAGGTCGTCGGCGTCGGTGGCCAGCCCGCGCGCGGTGGTGCGCGCCGCGACGGCCGCGCGCAGCGCCGGACTGCCCTCGCTGGTGGAGTACTGGAGCGCACGCAGCGGATCCTCCGCCAGCACATGCTGAAACGCGGCCGCCAGCCCCTCCGTATCGAACAGCTCGGGCGCCGGCAGCCCACCCGCGAACGAGATGACCTCCGGCCGGGCGGTGAGCGCCAGGATGTCCCGCACCGGCGAACTCCCGGTCCGCGCCGCCCGGGCGGCAAGCCCGGGCACGGGGGCAACAGCGTGGCCAAGTATCGCGTCCGCCATGACGACTCCCATCGCTCGTGTTCTGCGCCCAACCACCGTCAGCCACAGATGCCCGGCAGCTTAAGCGGCCGGGGGGCGGGGTGCAGGGGGGACCGGATGATGGGCCGGGGCGGATGAGGACGCGGGGCGGGTGCGCACGGGAGCCGCCGGGCCGGGGTGCGTACGAGCCGGGGTGCGCACGGGAGCCGCTGGGCCGGGTTGCGTACGAGCCGGGGTGGTCCCGCGCCCACGACGCCTGACGATTCGCGCACCACCCCTCCCCATCTGATTCATCGTCAGCTACACCTGTCTGTCATGACCGCAGACAGCGAACGAGCGCCAGAGGTCACCGCCGCCGCAGCCGCAGCCGTCGGCACCGGTCCGGTCGCCGACACCGGGCCCGCCGCCTACGCCGAGCTGGCCGCCGTCGGCCCGTACGGCGTGCACCCCGGCCATGCGCTGATCACCATGGTCGAACCGCACCCCGGCCATGAATACGCCTACAACCGCTGGTACGAGGACGACCACTACATCGCGGGTGCGATGGCGATGCCGTGGATCTTCGCCGGCCGCCGCTGGGTCGCCACCCGCGAGCTGCAACTGCTGCGCCGCCCCGAGGAGTCCGCCGTCGCCCGGCCGGTCACGGCGGGCTGCTATCTCTCCACGTACTGGATCACCGCGGGCCGCTACGACGAGCACATGAAGTGGACCGTCGGCATCAACAAGCGCCTCAACCGGGACGGCCGGGTCTACCAGGACCGCACCCATGTCTTCACGGCCTTCCAGGACCATCTGGCGACGGTGTACCGGGACGGTGCGGCGGGCCCCCGCGACTTCCACGCACTGGACCACCCGTATGCCGGGCTGGTGTTGGAGGTGATCGACACGGACGGTCCGGAGCGGCGGGACCAATTGCTGGAGTGGCTGTGTGCCCGGCATCTGCCGCGGCGGCTGTCGGGTTCCCCGGCCGCGATGGTCACGGTCTTCCGCCCGACGCCGCTGCCCGGGGACCGGATGTCGTATGTGCGGCAGGTCGAGGGCGTCGACACCCGGCTGACTCTGCTGTGGTTCCTCCAGCGGGACCCGCGCGACGGCTGGCCGGAGCCGTTCGCCGGGCTGGAGGAGGAGGTCGCGGAGTCGGGGCTGGGGCGGGTGGAGCTGGTGGCGCCGTTCCTGCCGACCGTGCCCGGGACGGACCGGTATGTGTCCGAGCTGCGCTGACGTACGCGGCCGACGGTCGTACGCGGACGGCCGCCGGCCCGCCGCAACGGGGAACCCGGACATGGCCGAGCCCCCTCGGCCGGGACGGCGATCCAGTCGAGAGGGCTCACAACTGCGGAGTGCGGACGGTGACGGCTCAGGTCAGGCCGCGTCGAACGCGCCACCGGCGACGTCCGACACGAAGTGGCGCCAGGACGAGTTGTCGAAGGTGAGGCGCGGACCCTCGGGGTCCTTGGAGTCGCGCACCGCGATGGCTGCGGCGGTCGGCACGGCGATTTCCACGCAAGCGCCGTTGCCACCGGAGTACGAGGACTTGGTCCAGGAGAATGCGGAATTGGGCTGCACGGCCATGTTCACTCCAGCTCACTCTGAGTTACCGGGGATTCGGTACTGACGACGCTACGCGCCAACATCACGAGCCGCAGAGGCCGTTCACCCGTACGAAGGGCATATTCCTTGATCTCTTTTCACGGGAGCGACGGCAGGTGTACCGTGCGATCCCTTTCCCCGGAATCCTGTATTCCGCGCTAATGACTGCCTGGTGGATGTCATCCCTTGGGTCATCCCATGGTCATCCCACGGCGTCCGCATGGGATTTCGCCGCAGCGGCGATGAACTCCCGGCTGTGCTCCGCACTCAACGCCTGCGCACGCAAATGCTCATACATGATCGTGTATTTGTGCACATCGTTGGTCTTCTCCAGATAGAGGTCACTGGTGACGCCTTCGATGTACACCACGCTGGAATCAGCGGCATCGTCGAATTCCAGGATGGAGAACGTTCCCGACATTCCGGCATGCGCACCGGTGTCGTACGGCAGAACTTGCACCGTCACATGCGGCAATTGGCTCATCTCGACGAGATGGTCCAGTTGCTCGCGCATGATCAGATGGCTGCCGACCACCCGCCGCAGCGCGCTCTCGTCCAGCACCACCCACAGCCGCAACGGGCGCTCGGGGTCGGTGACCCGCTCCTGGCGGCGCATCCGCACCTGGATGCGCTTCTCCAGATGGTCGGGCGCCAGTTCCGGAACCGTGCCGGGGATGACTGCCTCGGCGTAGCCGGGGGTCTGGAGCAGACCGGGCACCAGCAGGGACTCGTAAATCCGCAGCGAGGCCGCCTCGGTCTCCAGTCCGATGTAGACGCTGTAGGGGATGTCGCCGAAGGCGTGCCACCAACCCTGCTGGCGCGAATCCTTGGCCATCTGCATCAGCGAATCCACAATGCGGTGGTCCTCGACCTCGTAGACCCCGCACAGATCACGGACATCGCGCTGACTGATGCTGCGGCGGCCGTTTTCCAGTCGGCTGATCTTCGACTGGGAGACCAGCAGCCGCTCGGCCACCTCTTCCGCCGTCATGCCTTTGAGCTCACGGAGCCTTCGTAGCTCCTGGCCCAACCGGCGTCGCCTGACGGTGGGATTGACATTGGACGCCACGGGACGTGCACCTCCGGCTCCGTACTGCTGTCGTTTTCTGTTCAGCAGACTGCCACTCCGAGGTGACACCGCGCAGTGAAACGCACACAGAAGGCGAGTGAGCAGATGCGCGGGGTGGCGGGCCGGCCGTTTTATGGAACGGTCGGTCCGCCCCCCCGCGCCGGTTGCTGCGGCTCCCCTACGGGCTTTGGGGACTGTGTCTTATACACAAAAGACGCTGCCGACGAGTTATGGAGTGTAG
>NZ_JBHXFI010000039.1:0-40414 GCF_042724075.1 Streptomyces sp. NPDC127097
GGCCGGAGGACGGCCGGGGCGCCCTTCTGCGTGCCGGTCATGAGGCCGAGCACCCAAGGGCCGGGGTCGGACCGATGTCGAGGGCGGCGCAGCGCCAGCGGGAGTCGGCGCCCAGCTCCAGCCGGAAGGCCAGCGCCCGCAGCCGTTCGCCCGCCGCGATCCTGGCGAATGCCTCGATGACCCCGCGGCGCGGCCGGCACAGCCCGCAGTCGCGCACCGTGGGGGCCGGGCCGCGCCGCCCGGAACCTGTGGCGGGCCGCAGCGGTGCCTGCGGGGCGAGCTCCGCCAGCCGGTCGTAGGCGGCGGGCAGCGCATGCCCCAGCAGCGCGTGTACGGGGCGCTGCCCGCTGAGCGCGAGCACCAGCTGCTGGGCGAACCAGTGGTGCGGCCGGCTTTCCTGGGCCCGTTGCCGTGCGCCGGCGGACGGCAGGGGGGCGCCGGCAGCGCTGACGGGGGTGCCGGTGCGGATCCGGCGGCTCTCGGCGGCGGCCGCGGTGGGGTGGGCGAGGCGTGGAGTGGTCCGGGTGGGGCCGCGGCCGGCGGCGCCGGGGCTCCGGCCGCCCGAGCCGCCTCGTCCGGCGGGGACACGACCGGCGTGGCCGCTCCGGCCGGACGGTCCGGGGCCGTGTCCGGACGGCCCCGGGCCGCTGCCGGCCGGGCCGAGGGGGCGGCGGTCGGCGGCGGACCGTCGCGGTCGGGGAACGGCCGGGAGCGTGCCCGGGGCGATGACGGGACGGGTGCGCGGGGCGCCGCCGGCCGTGGTGCCGCCGGGGGCCGGGGGCGTGGCGGGTCGGGTGACGCGCCCCGTGACGGTGCCGGCCGTGGGTGTGGTGAGTGCCGTCGTGTGGTCGGTGCCGGTCATGCTCGTGATCGCCCCCGTGGTGCCGGGCCCGTGAATTACTGGGCGGTAGCTTTTTTGTGGTGGGGATCTTCTATCGGCGGGGCCTGGACGGCAGCAAGGCGCGAACGGGCCGGAACCAGGGGTGCGAAGAGTTCACCCGTCCGTGGCGCGGGCCCGGGATCAAGCCGTGGGAGCGGGGTGGTGGCGGGGCCCCGGGCGGGCGGCGCGGGGGACGCGGGGGCACCACGATGGGGGACGCACGCCCGTATGCTGGCGGGACAATCTTCGGAGTCGAGTGAATCGAGCGGAAGCGGCTGCCATGCGCGTCTACGTCCCCCTGACCCTTTCCGGTCTCGCAGAGGCGCACAAGAACGGTGAGCTGGGCCCCGGCCCCCTCGGTGCGTACGCCGTCACCCCGGCACTGCGCGAGTGGTATGTCTCGGACGACATCGAGGAGCTGGAGTACGCGGCGCTCGGCCGCGCCGCCCAGGCGTCGCTGCGCCTGCTCGCCGGGCACCCCGAGGCCGCGCGGCGGCGGGTCGTGGTGGCCGTGGACGTGCCGGACGGCGCCGCGGTGGCCGACCCGGACCGCGGGCTCGACCCGTCGGCGCTGGGCGAGGTGCGGGTCGCCGGGCCGGTGCCGCTGTCGAAGGCCGCGGCGGTGCATGTGGACGCCGACGACGCGGAGGCGGACATCACGGCGGCCGCGGCGGCGCTCGGCGCGGCGGACCAGGGCGATGACGACGCCCGGTTCACGGTCGACGGTGCCGAGGACCACGACCTGATGTGGTTCGGGGTGCAGGAGATCCCGCAGCTGCTCGGCTGAACGGCGGGACGTGGGCCGGTCCGGACGCGTTGTCGGTGGGTGCGGGTACTTTTTCTTCATGGGGAAGCGCACCGGCACCGATCTGGGGGACCGCATGGGGAAGCACGCCACGCACATCGTCTGGGACTGGAACGGCACGCTGTTCCATGACATCGACGCCGTCATCGGCGCGACGAACTCCGCCTTCGCGGAGATCGGGCTGGAGCCGATCACGCTGGAGACGTACCGGGAGCTGTACTGCGTGCCCGTGCCGCGGTTCTACGAGCGGCTGATGGGGCGGCTGCCGACGGACGCCGAGTGGCTGGTGATGGACGAGGCGTTCCACCGCCACTACAGCACGCACCGGCTGGGCTGTGAGCTCGCCGAGGGGGTGCATGCGCTGCTGGAGGGGTGGCAGTCGGCCGGGCGCAGCCAGTCGATCCTCAGCATGTACGGGCACGACGAGCTGATACCGATCGTCCGCGACTTCGGGATCGAGTCACGGTTCGTGCGGGTGGACGGCCGGACCGGGCCGTCCGGAGGCACCAAGAGCGCGCACATGGTGCGGCATCTGGCGGCGATGGAGAGCGTCGATCCGGGCCGTACGGTCGTGATCGGTGACGCCGTGGACGATGCGGTGGCGGCGCAGGACGCGGGTGCGTACGCGGTGCTCTACACGGGCGGCTCGCACAGCCGCGGGAGCCTGGAGACCGCCGGGGTCCCGGTGGTGGACACGCTCGCCGAGGCGGTCGGGCTGGCAGGAGAGATCGTCTTCTAGGGCGAGGCGCCCCGGCCGTCCAGGGTGGAAGTCGCTCCGGGCCGTTGCGTGTCTCCTGGGCACGGCTTTCCCACTCCCCGGTCCTCCGGTGGTCCGCCGGGCATCCGGGCGCCGTGGCGGCACACACACCGCACCCCGGCGTTTCGTTGTCCAGAAGGTCTAAGTTCGGGCCGAGGATTTGTTCCCCCACGGCCCATGACGGCACCCATGTGGGGAGCGATAGCCTTGCACCGTGATCAGCGCGATAACCCGCGGGGGCGTCGAGGCCCCTGCCGTGCGCCCGGGGCACCACCGTGACCGGGCGGTCGCTGGTCTTTGCGGCCACCCACCCATGTCGGCATTGTCAAAGATTGCCGATATCGGCACGGCCTTCTCTCCACGCGGCATAGCGTCGACAGCGACGGGACACCCCACGTCGCGGCGTTGTGCGGCTTCCACCACGTTCTTCCACAACGTCACGCAACGGCGCGCGACAGGAGCCAGAGGACATGCAGACCAAGCTGGACGAAGCCAAAACCGAGCTGCTCGCCAGGGCCGCCCGGGTCGTTGAAAGCAGCCAGGCCGGGGGCAAGCACCCCGGACGTGGCCTCGACCCGGACACCCTTTCGGGATACCTCCAGCGCTACTACCTGCACACCGCCCCCGAGGACCTCACCGACCGTGACCCGGTGGATGTCGTCGGCGCCGCGCTCTCGCACTACCGCCTTGCGGAAATGCGCCCCCAGGGCACCGCGAACGTCCGGGTGCACACCCCGACCGTCGAGGAGAACGGCTGGACGTGCAGCCACTCCGTCGTCGAGGTCGTCACCGACGACATGCCGTTCCTGGTCGACTCGGTCACCAATGAGCTCTCCCGGCAGGGCCGCGGCATCCATGTCGTGATCCACCCGCAGGTGATCGTCCGCCGTGATGTGACCGGCAAGCTCATCGAGGTCTTCGACTCCAACTGCGACGCCCACGGCACGACCGGCAAGGGCAAGGCCACGAAGCTGCCGCACGACGCGGTGACCGAGTCCTGGATCCATGTCGAGATGGACCGCGAGACCGACCGCGAGGACCTCCAGCAGATCACCGCCGATCTGCTGCGGGTGCTGTCCGACGTCCGCGAGGCCGTCGAGGACTGGGAGAAGATGCGGGCCGCCGCCGGCCGCATCGCCGAGGAGCTGCCCTCCGAGCCGGTCGCCGGTGACCTGGGCGACCAGGAGATCGAGGAGGCCCAGGAGCTGCTGCGGTGGCTGTCCGCGGACCACTTCACCTTCCTCGGCTACCGCGAGTACGAGCTGACCACCGCGCCCGGTGAGGGCGGCGTCGACGAGGACGTGCTGAGCGCCGTGCCCGGCACCGGCCTGGGCATACTGCGCGCCGACCCGCCGCACCGCGAGACCGCCGACGGCCACCCCGTCTCGCCGTCCTTCAACCGGCTGCCCGCCGACGCCCGCGCCAAGGCCCGTGAGCACAAGCTGCTCATCCTCACCAAGGCCAACAGCCGCGCCACCGTCCACCGCCCCTCCTACCTCGACTACGTCGGCGTCAAGAAGTTCGACGCCAAGGGCAATGTCGTCGGTGAGCGGCGCTTCCTGGGCCTGTTCTCCTCGGCCGCGTACACCGAGTCCGTGCGCCGGGTGCCGGTCATCCGCCGCAAGGTCGCCGAGGTCCTGGAAGGCGCGGGCTTCAGCCCCGACAGCCATGACGGCCGCGACCTGCTCCAGATCCTGGAGACCTACCCGCGCGACGAGCTGTTCCAGACGCCGGTCGACGAACTGCGGTCCATCGCCACCAGCGTCCTCTACCTGCAAGAGCGCCGCCGGCTGCGGCTCTACCTCCGGCAGGACGAGTACGGCCGCTACTACTCCGCGCTGGTCTACCTCCCGCGCGACCGCTACACCACCGGTGTGCGGCTGCGCCTGATCGACATCCTCAAGGAGGAACTGGGCGGCACCAGCGTCGACTTCACCGCCTGGAACACCGAGTCGATCCTCTCCCGGCTGCACTTCGTCATCCGCGTCGAGCCCGGCGCCAGTCTGCCGGAGCTCACCGACGCCGACGCCGACCGCCTGGAGAGCCGGCTGGTCGAGGCCGCCCGCTCCTGGGCCGACGGCTTCTCCGAGGCGCTGAACGCCGAGGTCGGCGAGGAGCGCGCCGCCGAGCTGCTGCGCCGTTACGGCCATGCCTTCCCCGAGGGGTACAAGGCCGACAACAGCCCGCGCAGCGCCGTCGCCGACGTCCAGCACCTGGAGAAGCTCACCGGCGAGCCCGGCCGCGACTTCTCCGTCAGCCTCTACGAGCCGGTCGACGCGGGCCCCGGCGAGCGCCGCTTCAAGATCTACCGCAGGGGCGAGCCGGTCTCGCTGTCCCGGGTGCTGCCCGGCCTGAACCGCCTGGGCGTCGAGGTCGTCGACGAGCGCCCGCACGAGCTGCGCTGCGCCGACGCCACCATCGCCTGGGTCTACGACTTCGGGCTGCGGATGCCCGAGCACATCAAGGGCGACGACGCCCGCGAGCGCTTCCAGGACGCCTTCACCGCGGTGTGGACCGGCGCCGCCGAGAGCGACGGCTTCAACACCCTGGTGCTGCGGGCCGGCCTCAACTGGCGCCAGGCGATGGTGCTGCGGGCCTACGCCAAGTACCTGCGGCAGGCCGGCTCGACCTTCAGCCAGACGTACATGGAGGACACCCTCGCCAACAACGTCCACACCACCCGGCTGCTGGTCTCCCTCTTCGAGGCACGGATGTCCCCCGACCGGCAGCGGGCCGGCACGGAGCTGACCGACGGGCTGCTGGAGGAACTGGACGGCGCGCTCGACCAGGTCGCCTCCCTGGACGAGGACCGGATCCTGCGGTCCTTCCTCACGGTCATCAAGGCGACGCTGCGCACCAACCACTACCAGAAGGACAGCCAGGGCAGGCCGCACGGCTACCTGTCCATGAAGCTGGACCCGCAGGCCATCCCCGACCTGCCCGCGCCCCGCCCGGCGTACGAGATCTGGGTGTACTCCCCGCAGGTCGAGGGCGTCCACCTGCGGTTCGGCAAGGTCGCGCGCGGTGGTCTGCGCTGGTCGGACCGCCGGGAGGACTTCCGTACGGAGATCCTCGGCCTGGTCAAGGCGCAGATGGTCAAGAACACCGTCATCGTGCCGGTCGGCGCGAAGGGCGGCTTCGTCGGCAAGCAGCTGCCGGACCCGTCGCAGGACCGCGACGCCTGGCTCGCCGAGGGCATCGCCTGCTACAAGACCTTCATCTCCGGTCTGCTGGACATCACCGACAACCTGGTCGGCGGCGAGGTCGAGCACCCCAAGGACGTCGTCCGGCACGACGAGGACGACACCTACCTCGTCGTCGCCGCCGACAAGGGCACCGCGACCTTCTCCGACATCGCCAACGAGGTCGCCGAGTCCTACGGCTTCTGGCTGGGCGACGCCTTCGCCTCCGGCGGCAGCGCCGGCTACGACCACAAGGGCATGGGCATCACCGCCCGCGGCGCCTGGGAGTCGGTCAAGCGGCACTTCCGCGAGCTGGGCGTGGACACCCAGTCCGAGGACTTCACCGTCGTCGGCGTCGGCGACATGTCCGGTGACGTCTTCGGCAACGGCATGCTGCTCAGCGAGCACATCCGGCTGGTCGCCGCCTTCGACCACCGGCACATCTTCCTCGACCCGGCCCCGGACGCGGCGACCTCGTACGCCGAGCGCCGCCGGCTCTTCGAGCTGCCCCGCTCCTCCTGGGCGGACTACAACACCGAGCTGCTCTCGCAGGGCGGCGGCATCCACCCGCGCTCGGCCAAGTCCATCCAGATCACCGCGCAGGTGCGGGCCGCCCTCGGCATCGAGGCCGGGGTGAAGAAGATGACGCCCGCCGACCTGATGCAGGCCATCCTCAAGGCGCCGGTCGACCTGCTGTGGAACGGCGGCATCGGGACGTATGTGAAGTCCTCGGCGGAGTCCAACGCCGATGTGGGCGACAAGTCCAACGACGCCATCCGGGTCAACGGCGAGGACCTGCGGGTCAAGGTCGTCGGCGAGGGCGGCAACCTGGGCCTGACCCAGCTGGGCCGGATCGAGTTCGCCACCGCCGGCGGGAAGATCAACACCGATGCGATCGACAACAGCGCCGGTGTGGACACCTCCGACCACGAGGTGAACATCAAGATCCTTCTCAACTCCGTGGTCGCGGACGGCGACATGACGGTCAAGCAGCGCAACAAGCTGCTGGCCGAGATGACCGACGAGGTCGGCGCGCTGGTGCTGCGCAACAACTACGCGCAGAACACCGCGCTGGCGCTGGCCCTCGCCCAGTCCTCCAGCATGCTCAACGCCCAGCAGCGCTTCATGCGCCGGCTGGTGCGCGACGGCGATCTCGACCGGGCGCTGGAGTTCCTGCCCACCGACCGGCAGATCCGCGAGCGGCTGAACGCCGGCCGCGGACTGACCCAGCCCGAGACCGCGGTGCTCCTCGCGTACACCAAGATCACGGTCTCCGAGGCGCTGATCCAGACCGGGCTGCCGGACGACGCCTACCTCCAGCGGCTGCTGCACGCCTACTTCCCCTCGGCGCTGCACGACCGGTTCCCCGAGCAGGTCGACGGGCATGCGCTGCGCCGCGAGATCGTCACGACGGTGCTGGTCAACGACACCGTCAACACCGGCGGTACGAGCTTCCTGCACCGCATGCGGGAGGAGACCGGCGCCTCCCTCGAAGAGGTCGTCCGGGCACACACCGCGGCCCGCGCCATTTTCCGGCTGGGCCAGGTCTGGGACGACGTCGAGGCGCTCGACAATGTCGTCGCGGCCGACGTCCAGACCCGGATCCGGCTGCACTCGCGCCGGCTGGTCGAGCGCGGCACCCGCTGGCTGCTCAACAACCGCCCGCAGCCGCTGGAGCTGTCGGAGACCATCGACTTCTTCGCGGACCGGGTCGCCCAGGTGTGGTCGGAGCTGCCGAAGCTGCTCCAGGGCGGCGACCTGGAATGGTTCCAGGCGATCCTGGAGGAGCTGACCGATGCGGGCGTGCCCGAGCAGCTCGCCGTCCAGGTGTCCGGCTTCTCCTCGGTCTTCCCGGCGCTGGACATCGTCGCCGTCGCCGACCGGCTGGACAAGGAGCCGCTGGATGTCGCCGAGGTCTACTACGACCTGGGTGACCGGCTGCGGATCAACCAGCTCCTCGACCGCATCCTGGAGCTGCCGCGCAACGACCGCTGGCAGTCGATGGCCCGCGCCTCGATCCGCGAGGACCTCTTCGCCGCCCACGCTGCGCTGACCGCGGACGTGCTGTCGGTGGGCAACGGCTCCTCGACGCCGGAGCAGCGGTTCAAGGCGTGGGAGCAGGCCAACGCGGCGATCCTCAGCCGCGCCCGCGCGACGCTGGAGGAGATCCACGGGTCGGAAGGCTTCGATCTGGCGAACCTGTCCGTCGCCATGCGGACCATGCGTACGCTGCTGCGCACGCACAACTGACGGAGCCGGGCCACCGCCTGGCCCGGGTTCCGGTACGGCAAAGGGGCGCACCCGTCGCGGGTGCGCCCCTCCGTCGTGTCCGGCGCGGACTACTTGCCCGTCTGCTTCTCGTACGCCTTGATGACCTCGTCCGTCGGGCCGTCCATGATCAGCTCACCGCGCTCCAGCCACAGCACGCGTTCGCAGGTGTCGCGGATGGACTTGTTGTTGTGGCTGACGAGGAAGACCGTGCCGGCCTCCTTGCGCAGCTCGCGGATGCGGGCCTCGGAGCGCTTCTGGAAGCTGCGGTCGCCGGTGGCCAGCGCCTCATCGATCATCAGCACGTCGTGGTCCTTGGCCGCGGCGATGGAGAACCGCAGCCGGGCCGCCATACCGGACGAGTAGGTGCGCATCGGCAGCGAGATGAAGTCGCCCTTCTCGTTGATCCCGGAGAAGTCGACGATGCCCTCGTAGCGCTCACGCACCTGCTCACGGGACATGCCCATCGCCAGCCCGCCGAGAAGGACGTTCTTCTCGCCGGTCAGGTCGTTCATCAGGGCCGCGTTGACGCCCAGCAGCGAGGGCTGGCCGTGGGTGTAGACCTTGCCGCGCTCCGCGGGCAGCAGCCCCGCCACCGCCTTGAGCAGCGTCGACTTGCCCGAGCCGTTGGAACCGATCAGCCCGATCGACTCCCCCCGGTAGGCGGTGAAGGAGACGCCCTTGACCGCGTGCACCTCGCGCACGCCCGAGGAGGGCTTGCGGCGCACGATGCGGTTGAGGGCCGCGGTGGCGCTGCCCTTGCCCGCGCCGGTGCCGTAGACGCGGTAGACGATGTGCAGATCGTCCGCGATCACCGTCGGGATCCGCTCCGCGGCCGCCTCGGTCGGCTGGACGCCGTTCTTCTGCTCAGCCACGTCCGTACCGCTCCTCAGCCTTCCAGAAGTACACAAAGCCCACGACGCCCATCACCAGCGCCCACCCCCCGGCGAGCGCCCACACATGCGGCGGCAGCTGCTTCCCGAGGAAGCTGTCGATCAGCGCGAACCGCATCAGGTCGATGTAGACGGCCGCCGGATTGAGGTCCAGGAGGAGCTGGACGACGGCGGGCACATGCTTGCCCGCGGTGACCGCGCTCATGCTGTACATGACGCCGGAGGCATACATCCAGGTCCGCATGATGAACGGCATCAGCTGCGCCAGGTCCGGGGTCTTCGAACCCAGCCGCGCCATCACCATCGCCAGCCCCGTGTTGAACACGAACTGGAGCACCAGCGCCGGCACGGCCAGCAGCCACGACCACGTCGGCACCTGCCCGGACGCCAGCAGGATGGCGATGAGTACGCCCATCGACATCAGCAGCTGCTGGAGCTGCATCAGGCAGAACGAGATCGGCAGACAGGCCCGCGGGAAGTGCAGCGCCCGCACCAGGCCGAGGTTGCCGGAGATCGCCCGGGTACCGGCCATCACCGAGCTCTGCGTGAAGGTGAAGATGAAGACGCCGGTGACCAGGAACGGGATGTAGTCGTCCACGTGCCGGTTGGTGCCGATCAGCAGGCCGAAGATCAAGTAGTAGACCAGCGCATTGAGCAGCGGGGTCACCACCTGCCACAACTGGCCCAGCTTCGCCTGGCTGTACTGCGCGGTGAGCTTGGCGCCGGCGAACGACCTGATGAAGTGCCGCCGCTGCCACAGCCGGCGGACGTACTCGGGCAGCGAGGGGCGGGCGCCGCTCACCGTGAGTCCATGGCGCTCGGCCAGGGCGCGCAGCTCCGGGTCGGGGGCCGTGCCGGGGGTGGACGCCCCGGTGGGCGCCGGGGCCGGGGGAGCGAGGGTCTGGGGCATGGAGCCGCTTTCGCTTGCGTGACGGGGGAAGCGGAACGGAGCGCGACGACGGGACGGGTCCGTATCGTCGCGACGCCGACACTAAAGGGAGCTCGCGTCGAAACGCAACCGTAGCGTCGTAACGGTAGGCTCCAGCCATGGCACAAGACGGCAGCGGGAGCGAACCCGCGGCGGCGCGCCGGGCCCCGGCAGGCGCCGCCGTATTGCGCGAGGACAAGACCGAGGCGATCCGTGCCGCGGTCTTCGAGGAGCTGGCCGCGGCGGGCTTCGCCCGGATGTCGATCGAGGGCATCGCGCGGCGGGCGGGCGTCGGCAAGACCGCCGTCTACCGGCGGTGGCGCTCCAAGCTGCACCTCGTCCTGGACGTGGTGTCCGCGGTGGCCGCGGCGGGGATGCCGACGCCGGACACCGGGTCGCTGGCCGGCGACGTACGGATGCTGCTGGAGGTCGCGGCGCGGGCGCTGCGGCACCCGATGGCCTCACAGGTCATCCCGGACCTGCTGGCGGAGGCGGCCCGCAGCCCCGAGCTGGCGCAGGCGCTGAAGGCGGCGCTGCACGACAGCCAGGAGGGCGTCGCGGCCGCCGTGGTGGCCCGGGCCGTGGAGCGCGGCGAGCTGCCGCAGGACGTGGACGCCCGCCTCGCCCTGGACCTGCTGACCGGGCCGCTGTACTGGCGGCTGCTGGTCGCCCGCGACGAACTGCCCAAGGGCTACCTCGACGCACTGTCGTGCTCGGTGGTGGCGGCGCTCGGGGCGAAGTGAGGCGGGGCGGAGTGCGGCGGGGCGGCACCTAGGGCGGGGGCGAACGGATCCCGTAGGGGGCGCGAGGGCCCCCTGCGGGGCCATAACGGGTGGGGTGGGGCGGGGTATTCCGGGGGGCGGGTCATCCCGTGGGGCGGGTTGGCGCGCGGGAGGGGCGGGTTGGCGCACGGGGCTGGAGCGGGTTGGCGTACGGCTGGGCGGCTTGGCGTACGGGTGGGGCGGGTTGGCGTACGGCGTGTCTCGCCAGGGCCCCGTGGCCCGCAGGGGGAGCGGGCAGACGCGCCCACCGCCCCCATGGCCCCAAGGCCACCGCCCCCGCCGGAATTCGGCCGGGGGCGGCAGTCTGCGCACCAACCGACCGATCAGCCCGCCATCTCCACGTCCGAGGTGCGTGTGACCAGGCCGGCCGCTGCCGCCACCGCCGCCCGCGGGCTCGGGGCGACCGTGCGCTCCTCAGGCGGCAGCGGCTCCGGGGTGGGCTGCTGGCCCAGGAAGACCCGGCGTACCACGCGTTCGGCGGCGTGGCCGTCGTCCCAGGGGCAGAAGCGGGCGCGGAAGGCGGCGCGCAGGGCGGTGGACCGTTCGTCGTCCCAGCGGCCGCTGCGGAACGCCTCGATCAGCTCGTCCTCCGTGGTGGCGAGCACGCCGGGGGTGTCGCCGGGCAGACCCGAGAGCAGGTCGAAGGTGACGCCGCGGGAGCGGACGTAGGTGTCCCAGTCGTCGGCGTAGGTGATGATCGGCCGGTCGAGGTTGGCGTAGTCGAACATGATCGACGAATAGTCGGTGACCAGGGCGTCGGCGGCCAGGCACAGCTCCTCCACGACCGGGTGATCGGACACGTCGATCAGCGCACCGCGCTCCTGGAGCTTCTGGAGGCCGGGGTCCCGGTCGTAGAAGTAGTGGGTGCGCACCAGCAGGACGAAGTTCTCGCCCAGGGCGCGGGAGATCCGCTCCAGGTCGAGCCGCGGGACATAGCCGACCTGGTAGTCGCGCATCGTCGGCGCGTACAGGACGGCCGTCCTGCCGGGGGCGATGCCGAGGCGCTCGCGGATGTCCAGGACGTCCTGGGCGGTGGCCCGGTAGTAGACGTCGTTACGGGGGTAACCGGCGTCCACCGACGCGAAGTCGCAGGGGTAGACGCGTTCCCACTGCTCGGTGGTGTGCCGGTTGGCGGAGAGCGAGAAGTCCCAGCGGTCGGCGCGGGCCAGCAGCTTGCGGAAGCTCATGCCCTTGGCGGCGGCCGGGTAGCGCTTCTGGTCGGTGCCCATCGACTTCAGCGGGGTGCCGTGGTGGGTCTGGAGGTGGATCTGGCCCTCGCGTTTGACCACGTTGTCGGCGAAGTTGACGTTGTTGACGAGGTACTTGGCGCGGGCCACCACCTCCCAGTAGCGCGGGGAGTTCAGCACGACATGGTCGATGCCGGCCGGGACGGCGTCGGCGAGCTGCTTCTTGACGACCCAGACGCCGTGCACGTCCGGCGCCAGCTCCTTGGCCTTCTCGTAGACCGCCAGCGGGTTGCAGGACGGCAGCCGGTTCCAGTACGCGGAGTAGACCGCGAGGTTCTCGTCCAGCGGCTGCCGCAGCAGCGCCCGGTAACGCAGGTCCATGGCCTTGCGCTTGGCCTGCCGGACCCGCTTGCCGGCGTGCTTGCGGACCGTGCGCCGCACCCTGCCGGCGACCTTCAGACCGGCCAGTGCCGGGTAGGCGTCCCTGGCGAGCAGCGCGTACTTGCCGCCCGCCACACCGGAGGGGCGGACGAAGCCGGCCGGCCGCCGCAGGCGGTAGTCGCGGGCGGCGCGGTGGAAGAACTCGGCCCGGTCCTGGCGCGGCAGCCGGCCGGGCTTGTCCAGGACGGTCAGATAGTGGTCGGCCATCTTGCGGAACATGTGCGGGCGCCAGCGCGCCAGTTCGGGGTGCGCGTCGAGGTGGTCGAAGATCCGGGCGTACTGGTCGAAGACGTCGAAGTGCCGGCGGCTGGTGGTGCGCAGGATGTTGCCGCCCTGCCGGCGCTGGCGGTAGTGCAGACAGACCCGGTCGAGGACCGCGATCCGCGGTGCGGTGATCAGCGTGCAGAACGTCCAGGGGGCGTCCTCGTAGTAGCCCGCCGGGAAGGTGAAGCCGTGCTCCTCGACGAAGTCGCGGCGGTAGGTCTTGTTCCAGACGATCTGGAGCAGATCGAGGAGCTGGGGCCGTTCGGTGAGCGGGAAGGACGGCGCGCCGGACTCGTCGAGCAGTGCGGACAGGGTGTTGCGCCGGGTGCTGCCGTCCCAGTACGTCCGGGCGTAGTCGAAGATCAGGATCTCGGGGTGCGCGGTGGCGGCCAGCCGTTCGGCGAGGGCGCCGAGCGCGCCGGGCACGAGGGTGTCGTCGCTGTCGAGGAAGAGGAGGTAGTCGCCGCGGGCCCGCTCCAGGCCGGCGTTGCGGGCGGGGCCCAGACCGGCGTTCTCCGGGAGGTGCAGGACCTGGACCCGGTCGTCGCGCGCGGCGTACTCGTCCAGGATGGCGCCGCTGCCGTCGGGCGAGCAGTCGTCGACGGCGAGCAGCTCGAAGTCCGGGAAATCCTGCGTCAGCACCGAGTCCAGGCATGCGCGCAGAAAGCCCTGCACCCGGAACACGGGCACGATGATGCTGAAGCGGGGTCCGGCGCCGGGGCCTGTCTCGGACATGCGGTGCTACTCCTCGTGGCGAGCTGAGTACAGAACACAAAAAAGGCCCAAAGGGGCCTCCTGTGGTGTCAGCTTTCTGACCACTGTTCACCCGAAAAGGTTGTTGTGCGTTCACCGAAAATTTCTGTGCTGCTCATCACAGATCTTGTCAAGTGGTGAATTTTCGGGCGGTGCTCTCCGTCGGGGCGCGGATGCCGCCGGTGCCGCCCGGGCGCGGAAAGGGGCAGCGGACGCGCAACCTCCGGGAGCCGCACCGCCTCTAGGGGGGTGGCGGGCCCGGAGTCACGGCGGTCCGCCGCCACGATCGGCGAACGTTCACCCCGCGTTATATGTCTGAGGAGTCCCCTTTGCCCCGCCGGGGCGGCCGGGCGGACTGCCCAGAGATCGGAGGCACGGTGCCCGTCCCTGACGAGTCCGCGGCCGCGGTCCCCACCGGACCCCGCGCCCCGGCGCCGACCGTCTCCGTGATCGTGCCGGTGCACAACACCCGGCGCTACCTCGACCGCAGCCTCGGCTCCGTCTTCGCCCAGACGCTGGACCGGCGCCACATCGAGGTGATCGCGGTCGACGACGGCTCGACCGACGGCAGCGCCGAATGGCTGGCCGAACAGGCCCGCCGCCACCCCCACCTGACGGTGCTGCGCCAGCCGGCCTCCGGCGGCGCGGGCAAGCCCCGCAACACCGGGCTGGCCCGCGCCACCGGCGACTACGTCTTCTTCCTCGACTCCGACGACCGCCTCGACCCCGAGGCGCTGTTCTGGCTCACCCGGACGGCCCAGAAGTGCCGCTCGGACATCGTCTACGGCCGGATCGCCGGCGCCGACGGCCGCGCCGCCCCCGTCGACCTGCGCACCACCAGCGAACGGGTCTCCGTCTTCGACTCCCCGGTCTACTGGTCCCTGGCCGCCTACAAACTCTTCCGCCGGTCCTTCGTCGAACGCCACCGGCTGCGCTTCGTCGAGGGCCGGCTGCTCGCCGAGGACCTGCCGTTCGGCATCACCGCCCTGCTGCGCGCCGACGTCGTCTCCGTCTTCGCCGACCGCACCTGCTACTACCTGCACGGACGCGAGGACAACAGCAACGCCAGCCGCCAGGACACCGACTGGTGCGAATACCTCGGCTACATCGGCACCGTCCTCGACCAGGTCGCCGCCGAGGTACCGCCCGGCGCCGACCGCGACAAGCTGATGGTCCGGCACTTCCACGGCGAGATACTCATGCCCTTCGGGGCTCCCTACCTCGCCCGCGACCCGGCGGGCCGCACCGCGATGGCGGCCGCCGCCCGCCCCCTCGTGGAACGCCACCTCACCGACCGGGTACTGACCGCCCTCCCGCCCGGCCTCCGGCTGCGCGCCCACTGCCTGCGCGCCGGACGCGACGACGAGCTGACCGCCGTCGTCCGCGCCGACACCGGCACCCGCCCGGCCCCGCCGCACGTCGACGACGACGGCCGCGTCTACGCCGGCTACCCGTACTTCCGCGACCCGGAGCGCGCCCTCCCCGACGCCTGCTACGACCTCACCGACCGCGTGGTGCTGCGCCAGCGGCTGCTCCGGCAGCACTGGGTGGGCGGTGTGCTGCACCTGCGGGGCACCGCCGCCCTCCCCGGCCTCGGCGGCGACACCGTGGAGATCCTGCTGCGCCGCGACGGCACCACCCACCGCCTCCCCGCCCGGTACGCGGACGGAGCCTGGCGGGCCGCCGTCGACCCGGCGACCGCGGCGGACGGCGGACCGCTGGCCGACGGCGTCTGGGGCCTCAAGATCGCGGTCACCGCGTACGGCCCGGGCGGCGCCGCGGGGCCCGCCCTGCGCCGCGAGGCATGGCTGGTCCCGGAGGATGCCGGGGAGGACGCGGGCGACCCCGGCTTCGTGCCGCGGATCGTCGGCCGGGGCCCGGCCGGCCCGGCCGTCGCCGCCCTCTTCCGCTCCCGGCCGCACGGCCATCTGCACCTCGACCTGGACACCGACGGGGCGCGCCGGCCCCTCGGCGGCGAGCTGCGCGGCACGGCGGACCGCACCCGCTCCGGACGGACCACCGTCACCGCCCGGCTCACCCTCCCCGGCTGCCCCACGGACGCAGGACTGCGGCTGATCCTCCACGACGGGACCCGCACGGTGGCGCTGCGCACCACGGTCGAGCGGGCCGCCGGTGACCGTTACACCGTGCGTGCCGTGCTGCGCGGCGGCCCGCCGGGCACCTGGCGGGTGGCGCTGCGGGTGACCGCGGGCCCCTTCCGCCGCGAGCTGCCGGTCCGCACGGCCGGCCGCGGGGACGGCGGGCCCACGCCGCTGACCCTCACCGTGCCGGGCGGCGGCTTCCGGGCGGGTCTGCTGCGCCGGGCGGGCCAGCTGCGCCGGGCGCGGCTGCTGCGCCGGGCGCGCCGCTGACGCCCCGTACGCCCCCGCTTCCGCGCCGCGGACGCCAACCCCCGGCCCCGCGAGCCCCTTTCGGCGATAGCCGAATGCCGTTGCCCGGTCCGCCCCCGCTGCCACAGGCTGACCGACTATCAGGCACCGGCAACGGTGCA
The DNA here is from genome assembly GCF_042724075.1 of Streptomyces sp. NPDC127097. Lineage (NCBI taxonomy): Bacteria > Bacillati > Actinomycetota > Actinomycetes > Kitasatosporales > Streptomycetaceae > Streptomyces > Streptomyces sp. NPDC127097. The sequence goes on from NZ_JBHXFI010000039.1 coordinate 15,653, forward strand.
CCCGCGAGCGAGGGCCTCGCGGGGCCGTATGACAGGGGGAACACATATGTCCGTCATCAAGCGAGCCGGCATAGCGGCCGCGGCCGTCGCGGCGCTCATCGTCCCGGCCGGCACGGTCGTCGCCACCGCCGGACCCGCCGCCGCCAAGGCCGCCACCACCCAGGGCTGCCCCTACGGCGCGGTCTGCATCTACCCGCAGAACGCCGGCTGGAACGGCGGCCACCCGTCGCACTTCTACTACAGCTACGGGGCCCACAACCTCAGCAACATGGTCGGGGTGCACCGCATCTACAACAACCAGTCCGGGGGCGCGACCATGCGGACCTGCACGGGCTACAACGGCACCGGCTGCCAGGGCTACCTGCCGGCCAACAACTACATCGACAAGGACATGACGCCGATCAACTCGATCACCCTCCAGCCGTAGCGGTGCGGCACCGCTGAGGGACGCCGGGGCCGGGTCTCCCGCGGGAGGCCCGGCCCCCGCACACCGTGCGGCGGACGGCAAGCGGGCGCACCCTGGTAGCAGCGGCTCCGGAGGTGATCGTCATGTTGCAGACCGCTGTCGGATGGCATGTCGAGCTGGAATTCGAGGAGGACAACCACCGCACTCGCGCCGCCGCCCTGGTACGGCTCCCCGACGGGACCGAGGTGCGGTCCCACGGATACGCCAGCCGCCACCCCGTCGACTCCAACCAGCCGAGGGTCGGCGAAGAGGTCGCGGGAGCCAGAGCGCTCAACGAACTGGCGATGAAACTGCTGACCAAGGCACACGACGAGATCGACGAGGCGTCCGGCCGGACGTCCCACCCGCTGACCTGAGCGGCACCCGTCGCGCCCCGCCCACCGGTCCGGGGCGCGGAGTAGGGTGCCCGTCCGTGACCGAACCGGACTTCCTGAAGACCACCCGGGCGTTCTACGACGCCGTGGCCGCCGACTACGACGCGCACTTCCGCGACCACCTCGCGGACCGGCCGATGGACCGGGCGGTGCTCGCCGGGTTCGCCGAACTCGTACGGGCCGCGGACGCCGGCCCGGTCGCCGACCTCGGCTGCGGCCCCGGCCGGGTCACGGCGCACCTCGCCGGCCTGGGCCTGCCCGTCCACGGCGTCGATCTGTCGCCGCGGATGGTGGCGCTGGCCCGGCGGATACATCCGCAGCTCCGCTTCGAGGTGGGGGCGATGACCGGCCTGGAGCTGCCGGACGGCGCGCTCGGCGGCATCGTGTCCTGGTACTCGATCATCCACACCCCGCGGGAACAACTGCCGGAGCTGTTCGCCGCGTTCCACCGGCTGCTGGCCCCGGGAGGCATGCTGCTGCTCGCCTTCCAGGTCGGGGACGAGCCGCTGCACGTGGCCCAGCCCTTCGGGCACCCCGTGGCGCTCGACTTCCGGCGGCGCCGGCCGGACCGGATCGCCGGCCTGCTGACCGCCGCCGGCCTGGAGGTACGCGCCCAGCTGCTGCGGGAACCGGACGAGGCGCTGGGGGAGTCCACCCCGCAGGCTTGTCTCATGGCCCGCAAACCGGCCGGGGGCTGACCGCCACACCAAACGCCCGCACGACGCGGCCGCCGGTACCGCAGAGCGCGGTGCCGGCGGCCGGACACGGGGTACGGGCCCGCTCAGACCTGCGGGTGGTGGTACCGCCAGCCCTCCCAGGCCGAGGTGATCATGTCGCGGACATCGTGCCGGGCCTTCCAGCCCAGCTCGTCGGCGATCCGGTCGGCGGCCGCCACCACCCGGGCCGGGTCGCCCGCCCGGCGCGGGGTGACCTCGGCGGTGACGCCCTGATGCCCGGTGATTTCGGTGATCAGATCGATCAGCTCGCGCACCGACACCCCCTCGCCCCGCCCGATGTTCAGCGTCAGATCACGCACCGGACCCGGCTCGGCGAGCTTCCGGGCGGCCGCCACATGGGCCTCGGCGAGATCGGCGACATGGATGTAGTCGCGGATGCAGGTGCCGTCCGGAGTGTCGTAGTCATCGCCGAAGATGCGCGGCGCGGCGCCCGCGGTGAGCCGCTCGAAGACCATCGGGACGATGTTGAAGACCCCGGTGTCGGCCAGCTCCGGCGTGGCCGTCCCGGCGACGTTGAAGTAGCGCAGGCAGGCGGTGCTGATGCCGTGCGCCCGGCCGGCCGCCCGGGCCATCCACTCGCCGACCAGCTTGGTCTCGCCGTACGGATTGATCGGCGTGCAGGGCGTGTCCTCGGTGACCAGCTCGACGTCCGGCATGCCGTAGACCGCGGCCGAGGACGAGAACACCAGCCGGCCGACCCCGCCCGCGGCCATCGCCTCCAGCAGCGTCTGGAGACCGTGCACATTCTCCCGGTAGTAGAGCAGCGGCATCTCGACGGACTCGCCGACCTGCTTCTTCGCCGCCAGATGGATGACATCGGTGATGCCGTGCTCGGCGAAGGTGGTGTCGAGCAGCTCACGGTTGAGCGTGGAGCCGACGACCAGCGGGACGTCCTCGGGGACCCGGGCGGGCACACCCGTCGTCACGTCGTCGAGCACGACGACCGTCTCGCCCGCCTGGCGCAGGGCCCGTACGACATGGGAGCCGATGTAGCCGGCACCACCCGTGATCAAGTAAGACATGGCATCAATCCTAGGCTCGGGGACGAAGCGGATGGGGAGGGGACCGGGGCGGTCAGCCGCGCAGCCGCCGGGCGGCGATCCGCCAGACGCTGCGCAGCCCCGACGCGACCCGCAGTGACAGCGCGCCGCCGGTCGTCGCATACGGCTGCACCAGCAGCAGGACATGGCGGCGGCTGGGCAGCACCCGGCGGCGCAGCCCCGGCCCGATGGCCCGCAGCGCGGCCCGGAAACCGGCCCCGTCCGCGCAGCTGACCCGCGCCATCAGATCCCATGGCTCGGGGTCGGCACGGTGCGCGCCGTCCCGTTCGACCAGCGCACCGAGATCCAGCACGATCTCCGCGGTCCAGCAGGTCTCCGAGCCGCCGGTGGCCGGGGCCGGGGTGAGCACGGCGGTGTGGACCGGGCCGCGCCGGTCGTCCCGGCGGCGCCGCAGCTCGATGTCGATGCTCTCCGGCCCGGCCGCGGCCAGCCGCCCGTACAGATCGTGCACCCGCAGCCGCAGCACCCCGGGGCTGCTGACGGCGGGCTCCGCGTCTATGGTCACCGGCAGCCGGTGCATCGGCTTGGTGCCGATCGCGTCCAGTTCCACCTCGGGCAGGTCCCCGGACCACACCGCGCGCCCGTCGGCCTCCGCGTACGGCGGCAGCAGCCGGCCGGGCCGGGCCGCCAACTGCGTCAGCCGCCCCAGGTCCCGCGGGGCCGGCGAGGCCAGCACCACCCGGGCCAGCCAGCGCGCCGGGGCACGCGCCGCACGCAGATCGGGCTCCTCGAAACCCGCCAGATACTCCCGGGTCAGCCGCCACCACTCGGCGCGGTAATCGGCGCCGCGGGTGTGCAGCTCACGGACGTACATCCGCAGATCGTGGTCGAGGAACTTGGTGCGCGCCGCATGCGCCAGCGCCTTGTGCCCTGCCTCCTGGAAGATCTGCACACTCGCCCGGTGCGCCGCGATCCGCGCCTGCCAGTTGGCGACGTCCTTGCGGTCCAGGGAGATCGACTGCCGGGCGGCCGAACGGCGCACATGCCAGATGTAGACCCGCTCGGGGATGGTGGCGATCCGCGGGGCGGCGGCCAGCACCCGCGCGGTGAACACGAAGTCCTCGTAGGTGAAACGGCCCTCGGGGAAGGCGATCGCGTGCTTGTCGAGAAACGCCCGCTCGTAGAGCTTGTTGACGCACAGGGTGTCCCGCACCAGCTGGGGGCTGGTGTCCGGCGCGTCATGGACGGCCGGCTCGCGGTAGAGGCCCGGCTGCCAGGGCACATCGCGGTGCGCGGGCAGCTCACGGCGCACACAGGCCCCGGCCACGACCGGGGCGTCATGCTCCAGCGCGGCGGCCAGCAGCGCGCGGGCCGCACCCGGCGGCAGCACATCGTCGCTGTCGAGGAACATCACGAACCGCCCGGTGGCGGCGCGCAGTCCGTCATTGCGGGGGGTGCCGCAGCCGCCGCTGTTCTCGTCGCGGTGGAGGACCGTCAGCCGCGGCTCGGTACGGGCCAGGGCGTCCAGGGCGGCGCCGGTGCCGTCGGTGGACGCGTCGTTCACCGCGATCACTTCGGTGACCGTTTCGCCGGGCTTCCCCTGCGCGAGTGCGGAGCGCACCGCCTCGCCGACATGGCCGACATCGTTGAAGGCGATGACGACGATGCTGACCTGCGCGGATGGCGTGATGGTGGGCCCCGGCAGTGGCTCAAGGGCTTCTTTCACAGTCACTGAAATCTACATTTCGTGTCGACAGCATCTCTTGGCGCGAGCGGGAATTCCGAACCCATTTCCGATGATTCAGAGGGCGAAATCCGTCGCACGGTTGCACCCGTCGCTCCGCTTTTCCGCCGTCTTGCCGTTTCTGCCGGGCGGGAGCCGGGCTCGGGGTGTGCCGGGGCCCGTGAGGGCACCTGCACATGCTGTAACGACGCGAGCGCCGCCGGATGCCGATCCAGCCACCCTCATCTTGCGGCGGACCGGCCCCGGTCACCGCTCCATCAGGTCCGCGACCCGGCCCGCCGCACCGCCGTCGTCCCGGTGGCAGAAGGTTTCCCGGAAATCCGCGTACGCGTCCGCGCCCGCCGCCGCGATCGCCGTCAAGTCGCCCAGCGCGTCGATCAGTTCACCGGTCGAGCCGAGCAGCGGCCCCGGCACCCGGGCCTCGAAGTCCAGGGTGAAGCCCCTCAAGGTGTCCCGGTAGTGCGGCAGATCGGGCGTCAGGAACAGCATCGGCCGGCCCGTGTTGGCGAAGTCGACGGCCAGCGACGAATAGTCGGTGACCAGCACATCCGCCGCCAGCAGCAGCTCGGTGGCGTCCGGGTGCGCGGACACGTCGCGGGCGAACGGCGCATGGTGCGCGGGCAGCCGGTCGGCCACCAGCGGATGGCCGCGGACCAGCAGCACATGGTCGTCGGCCAGCTCCCGCCGCGCCAGATCCAGATCGAGCGGCAGATGCAGCCGGTGATGCCCCGCGTCGTAGGCCAGATCGTCCCGCGGCGTCGGCGCGTACAGCACGACCTTCCGGCCCGGCTCGATGCCCAGCCGCTCCCGCACCGCGGCCGCCGTCAGCTCGCGGTCCGGCGCGAACAGGGCGTCGGTACGCGGCAGTCCGGTCTCCACCAGCCGGCCGGAGTAGCCCAGCGCGGACCGCAGCACCGGAGTGCTGTGCGCGTTGGGCGACAGCAGCACACTCCACTGCCGGCTCACCCGCGGCCGCGGCGCCAGATGCGCCAGGCCCGCGCACAGCGTGCCCGCCAGATCGGCACCGATCCGCTTGAGCGGGGTGCCGTGCCAGGTCTGGATGATCCGCTGACCGCCCCGGCGGGTGAACCACCGCGGCAGATGCGTGTTGGTGACCACCCAGCGGCTGTGCGCCAGCGCCCCGTGCCACTCGGCGCTGCCCACCAGCACCGCACGGGCCGTCGCCGGCACCGCGCTCTGCGCGTCGCGCACCGCCCACAGATGCTCCACCTCCATGCCCCGGCGGACCAGCTCCTCGTGCACCGCCCGCGGCGAATCCCCGTACGCGCGGCCGCCGAAGCTGCTGTAGAGGACGGTGTCGCGCAGCGGACGGGAGCGGTGCAGCGAGTAGTGCTGCTCGCGCAGCATCCGGCGCCGGTAGGGGCCGCGGTCGGTGACCGGCAGCGCGGGCCCCGCCACCACGAGCGCCTCGTCGTGCCGGTGCCGGTCGAGGCTGAACGGCTTGCCGCGCACCGTACGGGTCGCCGGCAGCCCGTCGAGGACCGACGGCGCACAGCGCACCGGGGCGTCCAACGGGGAGCCGGGCGCGCCCCGTTCGCGCAGATGCAGCGACCAGCGGCCCTCCCGCAGCGGCACCGCCCCGGCCAGCGAGTCCAGCGCGCCCAGCGGCAGCGTGCCGTGGAACCGGCCCTCGTCATGGGTGGTGGGGAAGGCCAGCTCGGTGGCGTGCGCCCCGTGTTTGAGGACCAGTTCGGTGGCGTGCGGCGCGGCGGCGGGCAGCCCGCCCGACAGGAGCAGGGTGCCGTCCGCGCGCCACAACAGCCGGTCCAGGTACGGCTGCGGGACGCGGTCGTGCAGCACGAGCTGCCCGGCCGGGGTGGCGGCCACCACCAGCTCACGGCCGTGCGGCAGCGGATACGGCACCGGCGCCAGCCCGGGCGCGCAGGCGACCGGGTCGGTGCCGCCGCCCGGCAGCACCAGCTCCGGCAGCCAGCTGTCGGTGTGCGCCGGCGGCACGGCCCGCGGGGCGCCGTCCCGGGTGGGGCGGGCGGCGGCGAGGGCGTCGAGCCGGATGCGGAAGGTGTGCGGTGACGGCGGGCCGCTCGACACCTCGCCCGCCACCCCGGGCCCCGCGGCCCCCGCCTCCCCGGGCGGCGCCGCCTCCACCGGGAACGCCACCACCGTGCCGGTCCCCTGATGGATCAGCCGCAGCGCGGTGGGCCGCGGGCCCGGCGCGCTGACGGTCAGGTCCAGATCACCGGCCGCCGCGGCCCCGTGCCCGGCCAGCCGCCGGGTGCGCCGGTGCACCGACAGCCGCAGCCGCCCGCCCGCGTACCAGGGCGTGATCCGCAGCCCGTCGTCCGCGCCGTCCCCGGCCACGTCATGGGCGCGCGGCGCGGCCCCCGACCCGGTATCCGGTGCGTACAGCGCCCCGGCCCGCACCACCCCCGCCGACGCCAGCAGCACCCCGACGGTCCACTCGCCCTCCTCCCAGCGGCCCCCCTTGCGCAGCCGGGCCGGATCGAGCCGCAGCTCGAAGCCCGACCAGTCGTAACAGTGCAGCTCCTGACCGGACTCGGCGGTCGCCTCCGGCATCGGGACCGGCCGCAGCGGCAGCAGGACCCGCCGCCGCCCGCACGACAGCACGGCCGTCCGCAGGTAGCGGTGCCGGGCCGCGGCATCCAGATTGCGGAGATAGGCGTAGCCGCGCAGCACCAGCACACCGTCCCGCCACACCGCCTCCCGCACCCGCGCCACGACGGGGAAGTCCGCCCGGTCCAGCCGGGTCACGCCCGGCGGCAGCTCCAGCGGCGGGGTCAGCGGCAGCACCGCACGCTTGCGCAGCGGCGGCCCGGCGACCGTGAACCCGGCCGGGTTACGGGCCTCATGGGTGAGCAGCGCCAGCAGATCCGCCAGCCGTCCGGCGCGGATCAGATACCAGCGCATCCGCAGCTCCACGGGCAGCGAGGGGAACAGCCGCGGATCCACACCGGACAGGAAGTCGCGGGCGCAGTCCAGGAACGCGGTCCGGCACTCCGGGGCGGCCCCCGGCAGCGCCTCCACCAGGTCGAGCAGCCCCTCGGTGAGCTGCGCGCGGTCGTAGTCGCGCCGGTGGCCGCTCAGCCCCGCCCGCACCGGGTCGGCGAGGAACCGCCGGATACCGGCCACCGCCGCGAACCGGTCCCGTACGCCCCGGGCATCGAGCCGCCGGTGCCGGCCGGGCCCCTCCGGCAGCCGCCGGTAACAGACGTGCTCGTGCAGCACATCGACCGCGTCCGCGAGAAAGAACGCGGGCAGCGTCACCGCCGCGTCATGGCACCACTCGCCCTCGGGGAAGGCCAGGGCGTGCCGGTCCCAGAAGGCGCGGCGGAAGACCTTGTTGCGGGCGACATGGTCGGACAGCAGGGACAGGTCGTCGCCGATCCGGGTGCGCAGCGCGGTCTCCCGGTCCGCCGGGTGATGCGCGGACCGGCTGCGGCCGGCCGCGCCGAGCCGGTGGACACCGCCGGTCGCGAGATCCGACCCGGACCGGTCCAGCAGCCCGACGAGATCCTCGTACGCGCGCGGCAGCAGCACATCCTCCCCGGCGTCGAGGAAGGCGAGGTATTCGGTGTGTGGATACGCCTGCCGGGCACCGGTGTTGCGGACCGCGCCACAGCCCGCGGCCGGGCCGCCCTCCTGGTGGTGGACGATCCGGAACCGCGGGTCACGGGCGGCGAACCGCCGGGCGAGAGCGGCCGGGCCGGCCTCCGCGGCGGCGCCCTCGGGCCCCGCCCCCGGTGGGCCGGCCACCAGCACCACATCCAGCTCGGTCAGCGTCTGGGCCGCGACCGACTCCAGGCACTCCTCCACATTCCGCTCGGACCCCTCGATGCGATGGACCGGGACGACGACGGTGAGCCGTGGCTTCATACGCGGACCAAGCCTTTCCGGACTGGCGATGCACAAGACCGGTCCGTTCAACTCGCCCACGGCGGCACGGTCACCGGATCTGCGCTGAAAGGGTGAGACACCTCATCGACACCACGTGTTCACACGATTACGCTCAGTGCGCGAAGTCGGCGCGCCGTAGCGCCGGGCCGCGTCCGATGCCGTAGACCCGTTGCACAGCTTTACGGCGCCCCGTGCGCCCTGTTCCCCAGGGAAGGTGACCGCGTCCCGATGCCCGGCCGAACCGACAGCTCCGCCGCCACCGACAGCCCCGACGCCGGTCCGCCCGGCAGCGACGTCCGGACCGCTCGGCCCGCGCCCCCCGCGGGCACCGCCCCGTCCGCCTCCACCGCGCGGCTGCCGGCCGAGCGCGGACGCCGCGGACCGGCCCGGCTGCTGCCCGCCCGCTCCCCGTTCCGCAGCCAGCTGCGGCGGATCGGCGGCGGACGGGTCCTGGAGATCGGCTGCGGCACCGGCGACACCCTCGCCGGCTGCGCGCCCGGCAGCGTCGGCGTGGACCACGACCCGCGGTCCGTGGCGCGCTGCCGGGAGCGCGGACTGACCGCCTACACGGCCGACACCTTCCTCGCGAGCCCGCACGCCCGCCCCGGCGCGTTCGACGCGCTGCTGACCGCACGCGTCTTGGAGCACCTCGACGACGAACAGGTCGAGGGCCTGCTGCGGGCGTATGTGCCGTACGTACGGCCCGGCGGCGGGGTGCTGCTGATCACCGCGCAGGAGGCCGGGCACCGGGCCGGCCCCGCCCCGGTGCGCTTCACCGACTTCCCGCTGCTGCGCGCCTTCGCCGAGTCCGCGGGGCTCGCGGTACGGCGGACCTACTCCCATCCGCTGCCCCGCCCGGCCGGGATGCTGCTGCGCGCCAATGTGTTCGTTCTGGTGGGGCAGGTGCCGCGCTAGGCGGGCCGGGGCCGTGCTGGGCGGCCGGGCCGTGCTGGGCGGGCCGTGCCGCGCTTGGCGGGCGGGTGGCGCGCGCTGGGCGGGCCGGGGCGCGGGGCCGGGCGGACGTGTGCCGGCCCGGCCCCGCGCGGCGCGGTCAGTGCGTACGGGCGCGCTTGCGGGCCTTCACGACCGCCCGGGTGAGGACCGGCGGCAGGATGTCCAGGGCGACCCGGCGCGCTATGCGGCGGGCCGGGAACGGCGGGCGCGGACCGGGACGGGCCGCGGAGGCCCCCGGCGCCCGGTCCGGAGCCGGCCGCTGCGGGGCGCGGCCGCCCGAGGACCGGTGCCGGGACACCGGGTGGGCGGGCTCCTTCGCGCCCTTGGCGCTCAGCCGGACCAGCGGGGCGTCATTGACGTACTGCACCTCGTGCCAGATGTCGCCGCGGGCCTTGATCCACTCCACCAGGGCCTGCTGGAGCGGCTCGGGATCGCCCCAGGTCCCGTAGAACTTGGTGCCGGTGATGCAGATCGGGCGCAGCCCCTCATTCGCGACGGCCTGCCAGGTCGCGGCGGCCACCCCCGGACAGTGCTCGGCGCGGTAGTCGTCCATCACCACCACACCCTCGCCGGTGAGCAGCTCGCGCACCGCGAGGATGTCGCCGTGCACATGCTCGTACAGATGCGAGGCGTCGATATGGGCGAAGCGCACCGAACCCGCGTCGACATGGTCACTGACGAGCGAGCTGAGGCCCTGGACGATGGTGGGCAACTCCTCATGGAACGCCAGGTAGTTCGCCTCGAAGGCGCGCCGCGTCAACGTCGCGTAGGACTTCTTCATCTCCTGCGAGTTGGAGGAGTCCTCGGCGGGGGAGTCGAAGAGATCACAGACCGTGAAACGCTCGCCGGCCCGCTGCCGCGCACCGAGGAAAATGGCGCTCTTGCCCATGTACGCCCCCAGTTCGAGCAGATCACCCGGCTCCGCACGCTCCTTCTGGCGGGTCAGGAACCAGTCGAACAGCAGCTGGTCCGCGGTGAAGAACCAGCCCTTGACCTCGGACAGCCGGGTGGGGCGCGGGAGTTGTGCGGCACTCTGGTCTGCGATGGGGGCAGTCATGTGCGGTCCGTCTCCAGACGGTCGGGAACGTAGGGCGTAAGACGACACGTGCGTGGGGGGAGCTGCGATATGTGCCGGCGCTGGCTGCCGTGGATGTACCGGGGAAACGCGGGGAGAGAGCTGCGGCCTGCGGTGGTGCGTCTCCGCGGTGGTGCGTCTCTGTAGTTGTGGGCGCGCCCGGCGCCGGGGCCGCTGCGCGGGAGCGCGGCCCGGCAGGGGCCGGGGCGCCACGCCCCGGAGCACGGGACGTGCGGGCGCGGCTCAGGCAGTCACCAGGACGGAGCCGGGCCGCACCGTGCGTGGCACGGCAGCGACGGCATCGTAGGCGGACGAAAATGAACGGAAGATGGCGTGCGGCCCCGCGGCACCCTGCCCCCGTGCGCAGATCACTTCACGCACCCGGCCCGCGTGCGCAGATCACTTCACCGCACCCGCCATCACACCGGACACGAACTGGCGCTGGAAGGCGAAGAAGACGATCAGTGGCACCACCATCGACAGAAAGGCGCCGGGCGCCAGCACATCGATGTTGTTGCCGAACTGCCGCACCTCCTGCTGAAGGGCCACGGTGACCGGCGGATGCCCGCTGTCCGCGAAGATCAGCGCGATCAGCATGTCGTTCCACACCCACAGGAACTGGAAGATCGCCAGCGACGCGATCGCCGGACCGCCCAGCGGCAGCACGACCCGGGTGAACAGCCGCAGCTCGCCCGCCCCGTCCAGCCGGGCCGCCTCCAGCAGCTCCCGCGGGATCTCCGCGAAGAAATTCCGCAGCAGGAACACCGCGAACGGCAGCCCGAACGCCGTATGGAAAAGGATCACCCCGGCCGTCGTCTCGAAGAGCCCGACCGCGCCGAACAGCTTCGCCACCGGGATCAGCGCCACCTGCACGGGCACCACCAGCAGCCCGACCACCGCCAGGAACCAGCCGTCCCGGCCGGGGAAATCCATCCAGGCGAACGCATAACCGGCCAGCGAGCCGATGACGACGACCAGCACCGTCGCCGGCACCGTGATCGCCGCCGTGGTCAGCAGCGAACCCATCACCTTGTCGTTCGACAGCAGTTGGCTGTAGTTGTCCCAGGTGATCCGGGCCGGCTCACGGAAGACCTGCCACCAGCCGGACTCGGCGATCTGCTGCGGACTGCGCAGCGACGACAGCAACAGCCCCACCGACGGCATCAACCAGAACAGCGCCACCAGGACCAGGAAGACCCGCATCGCGCCGCCGCCGGCCCGCGCCACCAGCCGCGCGGCGAGCGGCCGCCGGGCCCGTACGGCACCGGCGCCGGAGCGCCCCGCCGGTGCGACACCCTCCACCGTCGTCATCGGCGACGCTCCTTCCGTAGGCGCCGGAGATTGACGTACATCACCGGCAGCACCAGCAACAGCAGGAACACGGCGATCGCGCTGCCCAGGCCCTCGTCGACATCCGTACCGAACGACGACTGGAAGAGCTGGAGCGCCAGCACATTCGCCGACCGGATGCTGGAGCCCGGCGCGATGATGTAGACCAGATCGAAGATCTTCAGCACATTGATCATCAGCGTGACCAGCACGACCACCAGCACCGGCGCCAGCAGCGGCACCGTGATCCGGCGGAACACCTGCCACTCGCCCGCACCGTCCACCCGCGCCGCCTCCAGCAGCTCCCGCGGCACACCCGCCAGCCCCGCCGCGATCAGCACCATCGCGAAACCGGCCCACATCCAGACATAGGAGCCGATGATGGCCGGGGTGACCAGCGCCGGACCCAGCCAGTCGACACCGCGATACGCCTCCGCGAAATCGGCCGCGGGCAGCCGCAGCCGGGCACCGTCGGCCCGCCCGGCCGGCAGCGCGAAACTGCCGTCCGCCGCCGTCGTCGCCGAAGCGACCACCCGGCCGCCCCGGACCGCCTCGACCCGCAGACCCGCCAGCGCCTTCTCGTTACCGTCGATCACATTCGGCCGGCCGCCACCGCCCCGGGTGAAGTCCAGCCACGCGGTACCGGTGACCTTGCCCGGCTGCGGCCGGGCGACGGCCGCCGGCCGCGCACCACGCAGATCGTCCGGCTGGACGGCGACCAGCGGCAGCAGCACCGGAGCGCCCGCCCGCACGGCCGACCCGGTGGTGAAGGCACCGCCCCCCGACGGCTTCAGGACGGCACCCGGCCGCGGCTTGGCACCGGGGAACGGCGCCGGGTCGGCGAACGTGTCATGCACGCCGACCCACACCGCGTTGGCGACCCCGCGCTCCGGCGCCTGGTCGTACACCAGCCGGAAGATGATCCCGGCCGCCAGCATCGAGATCGCCATCGGCATGAACACGATCAGCTTGAAGGCGGTGCCCCAGCGGATCCGCTCGGTCAGCACCGCGAAGACCAGCCCCAGCACGGTCGACACCGTCGGCGCCACCACCACCCAGACGACGTTGTTCCGCAACGCCGTACGGATGCCCTCGTCCGAGAACATCGCGCCGTAGTTGTCCAGCCCCACGAAGCCGTCCCCCGACGCGTCGAAAAGACTGCGGACGACGGAGAACACGATCGGGTAGCCGACCAGCGCACCGAGCAGCACCAGCGCCGGCAGCAGGAACACCACGGCGAGCCACCGGCGGCCGCCCCGCACCCGCCCTTGCCCCCGCCCGCGGCCCCCGCCCCCGACTCCCCTCCGGCGCCGCTCACCGGCCCCGCTGACCTGTACGTCGCTCATCGTGACGGTCCCCCGGTCCCGCTCGACACGGACGGCGGCACATACACAGTGCCCGGACGACTACGCGTGCTGAGTACCTGTAACGACTACGCGTGCTGAGTGCACGGACGACTAGGCGTACTCAGCGCCCGAACGCGCTGAATACACGGACGACTGCGCGTCCTCAGCGCCCGAACGACCTCGCGGCGTCCTTCTCCAGCCGCGCCTGCGTGCCCGCGATGTCCTTCGGGTTCTTCAGGAAGTCCTGAAGATCCTTCCACTCGCCCTGGCCCGGCTTGCCGCCGAACGAAGCCGGCGCCTGGTCGGACATGTCGAAACGGAAGTCATCGCCCGCCGCCACCAGCGCCCTGGCGATCTTCCGCATCACCCCATCGGCATACGCCGCCGGATCGAGCTCCTTGTTGGGCGAGATGAACCCGCCCGCCTGCGCCCAGATCTTCGCGGCATCCGTCGACGCCAGGAACGTCAGCAGCGCCTGCGACGCCTTCCCGTCCTTGAGGGCCACCGCCACATCCCCGCCGGTCACCACCGGCGACGTGGCCCCCACCGCCGGGAACGGGAAGACCTTGGCGTCCGTACCGACCTTGGCCTTGGTCTGGGTGATGCTGGCGGCGGCGAAATCGGCCGAGGAGACCATCGCGGCCTTGGGAGCGTCACCACCGCTGAAGGTCTGGGTCACCGACGTCGGGAAATCCGTCTGCAACGCACCGGAGTTGCCGCCCGCCAGCAGATCCTTCCGGCCGAAGAGCTGCCCGAGCGTGGTCAACGCCTGCTTGACCGTCGGATCGGTCCACTTGATCCGGTGCTGCGCCAGCTGGTCGTACTTCCCGGGCCCCGCCTGCGAGAGATAGATGTTCTCGAACCAGTCGGTCAGCGTCCAGCCGTCCGCCCCGCCCACCGACACCGGCTCCACACCCGACTCGCCGATGATCTCCGCCGCCTTGACGAACTCCGGCCAGGTCTTCGGCTCCTTGGCACCGGCATTGTCGAACGCCCGGGCGTTGTACCAGACCAACGACTTGTTACTGGCCTTGAAGTACACCCCGTACGGGGTGCCCTCGTGGGCGCCGAGATCCTGCCAGCCCTTCGCATAGTTCTTCGCGAGCTGCGCCTTGGCACCCGCCCCGAGCGGCTTGAGCCACCCCTTCCCGGCGAACTCGTTCAGCACGCCGACCTGTTGGAGCATCGCCACATCCGGCGGCCCACCACCGGCGATCTTGGACCCGATGAAACCGGCCATGTCGTCACCACTGGGCACGAAGTCGACCGTGGCACCGGTGCGCTTCTCGAACTCCTCCAGCACCTTCCCGAAGTTGTCCCGCTCCGCCCCCGTCCACACGGCGGTGACCTGAAGCCTCTCCCCCTTCAAGGAAGGCAGCCGCACCGTCGGCGCAGTACTCCCCCCTTTCCCACCCCCCTCATCCGCACCTTTCTTCCCGCCACCGCCACTTCCGCATCCGGCCAGCGCCAGGGCGACCGCTGTGATCACGGCCAACCCGGCCGCGGCCCGCCCGACCCCGGCTCCGGCCGCGGCCAGTCCGGCCCCGGCTACGGTCGTGGCCTGCCCGGCCCTGGTCGCGGTCCGTTCAGCCCCGGTCGCGGCCCGCCCGGCCCCGGTCCCGGCCCGCTCAGCCGCCCGGTCGATACGGTCCAGTCGTCTGCCCATCCCAGTAGCCCCCTGTCCCTGCGCCTGCCGTCGCCTGCCGAGCCAACTGCGAGGAACACCGCGCCCTGTCGCGCTGCGGCGTCCCTGCGGTGCGGGTGTGCGGTGCGGTGCTGTGGTGTGCTGTGGTGTGGTGTGCGGTGGTGTGGTGCGGGTGGTGCCGAGCGGTGGTGCGGCCGCGTGGTCCGGTGCGGCGTGGGGCGCGTCGTACGGGAGCGCCGAGGTCGCTGCGGTGCGGCGTGGTGCGTCGCGCAGTGCGTTGCCGTGCGGTGTGCGACAGTCCTACGCCCTGGCCACGGGGTCCGCAATACCGCCTTCCGCGTCAACCGGGCTTTCGTGACGGGGCTGTTATGGGTGGCGTACGCGTTTCACAGGCACCTACACGCTCACGCACCTACACGTCTCACCTCACCGCACGTCCGCGTCTCACAGCAGGGGCGGGGTGGCCGCCGCGCCCGAGGACTGGGCGGCTCGCTGTAGTGCGCTGGCGAGCAGGGCCAGATCCGTCGGGCCGTTGCCCAGCTCGCGCAGCGGGCGCCGGGCCGGCGGGTCGCCCATCCGCTGCCACTCCAGCGGGACGACCGTCGGCCGGAGGGTGGACGTACGGGGTATCCGGCCCGTGACGCGGCCCGCCTGGAATGGCGTCGAGGAGCCGTCCGCCGCGCGGTACAGCCGTCCGCGGCCCGTCGGTACCGGCTCGGACGGCTCGGGGGCGGCGCCCAACTGGACGCGCAGACCGGCCCGTTCGCTGGTCGCGGTCTCCGCCGTGCGGTCCGGGTGGCCGGTCGCGGCTATCAGGTGCACGCCGAGCGCCGCCCCGTCCCGCGCCACCGACTCCAGGGCGCGCACCACGGACCCGGCGGCCGGCCGGCCCGTGCTGCCCAGAGCAGGGGCGACCAGGGCGTCGAAGTCGTCGACCAGCACGAAGAGTCGGGGCATCGGTACGGCCGACTCGGGGGCGGGGCCATCGGTGGGGGCTCCGCCGGGGGTTCCGCTGCGGGGGCGGAGTCGTAGGGTGCCGGTCGTTGACGGGTCCGCCGGGGTGCCGCCTTCTTCCTCCTTGTTACGGCAACGATTACGGAGAGTGATTGGTTCCTGCTCTCCGTGACCCCCCTCGGTCGAGCGTCGCGGGGCCACGATGCGCGGCGCCGGCAGATGCTTGCTGCGCCACTCGGTGAACGGGGTGCCGGCGAGTATCTCCGCCCGGCGCTTCAGTTCCGAGGACAGCGCCTGGGCGAACTCCCGCATCCGGACCGGGTCCGAGGCGGCGAGATACGTCGTGACATGCGGCAGGTCCGTACACACCCGCAGCCCCTCGCCGCGCTCGCTGCCGCCGCCGTCAACCAGCACCATCGACAGCAGATCCGGCCGGTCGGCGGCGGCGAGCGAGGCGGCCAGCGAACGCAGCAGCTCCGTCTTGCCGGTGGCCGCCGCGCCCTCCAGGAGGAGGTGCGAGCCGTCGGCGGCGAGATCGGCGTACAGCGGGCCGTGCGGGCCGGCGCCGAGGACCGCGGCGGCGCCGGGACGGTCGGTGTCCAGGGCGGCGGCCCAACGGGCCATCAGGGACGCCGGGGTGGCGCGGGCCAGCCCCAACTCGTCCAGCAGCCGCGCCGAATCGGGCAGCGGGACGGCCACCCGCACCGCCGCACCGCCCCCGGCCGCTGTGGCCGTCCCGTCGGTCTCGCGCAGCGGCGCCAGCGCCCGGGCGAAGCGTTCGGCCCAGGCGCCGGAGACCGCGTCCACCGTCGCGACGGTGCCGTTGGGGCCCGAGCCCGGCTGGACGACGCGCAGCGCCGTGGCGACATCGCCGCTGAGCACCGCGACCGCCCCGCACTCCCCGAAGGCGGGCGACGCCGTCCGGGCCGCTTCGTACGTCGCCGCCAGCGGGAAGGCGGGGGAGGAGGCCGGGGTCTCGGCCAGGCACAGCAGGTGGATACCGGCCGCCGCCCCGGCCGCAGCGAGCCGGGCGGTGGTCTCGCGCAGTGCGGAGGTGCCGGGGTCGCCGTCCACGACCACGAGGGTGTACGGGCCCTGGTGGCGGGCCGCGGCGGCGGCGATCTCCGCCCGCTCGGCGTCGGCCCAGCCGGGGCCCAGGGGGCTGTCGTCGAGCCGGCGCACCAGCTCGGACGTGCGCGCCAGGGCCTGGTCCTGGTCGTACGCGAGCAGCAGCCGGCAGTCCTGGCCACGCTCCGGACGGACCTGCGGCAGCCAGCCGAGCCAGGACCAGTCCGCCACCCGCTCCTCGGCCGGGCGCGCCCGGTCCGCGCTGATCAGCACGATGTCGAGGGTGCCGGGGGAGTGCAGGGCGGCGAGCTGGGCGAGGGCGCAGCGGGCCAGTCCGGTCAGCCGCGCTCGTGGTCCGGCGAGGCCGAGGGAGCCCGCCCGGCGCAGCTCGACGGTGACCGGCAGCGCGGCCCGGCCGCCGCTGCGGGCGGCCGTCCCCAGCCGGACGGCCAGCGCGTCGGGGTGGTCCGGGCCGCGCTCCCAGAGCCGTGGCCCGGGGCCCAGCGCGGTGAGCAGGATCGCGGCGGCGTCCGGCCAGCGTTCCTCGGCGGCGGGCCCGGCGAGCGCCTCCGCGCCGGGGGCGGCGTCCAGGGTGTCCGCGCCGGTGGCCCCGGGGCCACCGGCAGGTTCGTACGCCAACGGGCGGCCCTCGTCCGGCCGCTCCACGGCGGGCCGGCCGCCGGCCAGCCGCCGCGCCCAGGCCCCGATACCGCCGCGCCGCCCGCCCTTACGGGAGCCTTCGTCGGCCGGTGCCAAAGACTGCTGCCCGCCGTGCGTCCGCTGCTGGCCGGTGGCAGGCCCGAAGCCGTCGGCCGGCTCCCGGACGCCGGGCCCCCAGCCGGCGGACGGGCTGCCGCCGTCGGTGGTGCGGTCGTAGACGTGGCCGGTGGAAGTGTCCGGCAACGGGGCGCCGGCCCGGCGGGAGCCGTCGGAGCCGGGGGCCGGGGCGTATGCGGCTCCGCCCGGGTTGCCGTATCCGGCCGGGGTGCCGCGCAGGGGCGTGTCCCGGCGGCCCGGGGTGTCCCGGTGGCCCGGGGCGATGTCCCGGCGGCCCGGTGCGGCCGGAGCCTGCGAGGCCGCGGCCGGTGGGTGTGCCGATCCGGCTGGTGGGTGTGCGGACCCGGATGGTGCGTATGCGGCTCCGCCCGGTGCCTGCACGGCTCCTGGTGTCTGCCCGGACCCGTCCGGCGCCTGCGCGGATCCCGCCCCCGTATACGCCCCGCCCACGGCCGCAGTGGCCCCGCGCGGACCAGCGGCCCCGTACTCCATCGCCTGGCCCGCCACGGCCGTGCCCGTGATTCCCGCGGTCTCCGCCGTGCCCGCGGCCCCCGGCGTGATCCGCAGATGCCCCTCACCATCCGGTGCGGTCGGCAGGGCGGCGTCCGGGGTGCCGGGGGCGGACTGGAGGCGCAGGGCGGATTCGCCGAGGCGGAGGAGGGCGCCGGGGGGCAGGGGGGCGGGGTGTTCGCCGAGGTCGGTGCCGTCCACGACGGTGCCGTTGGTGGAGCGGAGGTCGGCTACGGAGACCGAGCCGTCCGGTTCGACCGTCACGGTGCAGTGCAGCCGGGAGACATCGGGGTCGTCGAGGGGGACGTCGGCGTCGGCGGAGCGGCCGATGCGGATCTGGCCGCCGTGCAGCAGATGCACGCCGCCGGCGTCGGGCCCGGAGACGACGCGGAGCCGCGCGGAGCCGTGCGGCAGGCCGTGGGCCGGAGCGGGGCCGGGGCTCTGGACGGAGAGCACCGCGCCGTCGATCAGTGGGGGCTCGCCGAGGGCCGCGCGCTGTGGATCGAGGCGTTCGGATCCGGCATACAGGACGACGGGGCCGCTGCCGCCGCCCGCACCGCCGACATCCGCACCCGAGCCCGCCACGGAGGCGGCGAGCGAGCCGGCCACCGCCGCCAGCGCGGTCCCGGCAGGGGCCGTGACCAGCACATCGCAGGCCCGGGTGGTGTGGCCGCTGCGCGGCCCGAGGACGGTCAGCCGGATCTGCATCGCCGTCAACGGTCCCTTCTGCCAAGGTCTGGCAGGGGGCCCGCTGACTCCCCCCACCGCACCCGGGCACATCGGCACGTACAAGTCCCAAGTGCACGTCGCGACAAGGGCCGCGCGCCCCCACCGCATCGTGCTGGATGCATCCTCGCACCTGCCACTGACAACGCGCCCGCCGACCGCCGTTCAGTGATCTTGATTGGTCTTCTAAGGGCGAAAAAGTGCCTGCTTGCGCGCCGTGCCCGGCCGGATTTCGACCGCCGTGGTCAGCTCGGAAGGTCTCCGCACGGGCCACGCGCGGGCACCGTCCGCACCGTCCGGGGCGGCAGACGCCCTCCCGGGGGCAGCAGGCAACCATCCGTCCCGAACCCGCGTCTTTCCCACAAGCCCGCCCTGGGCCGCCGGACCGAAAAGCTTGTGCGACGGCACTACAGTGGGTCGGACGGGCCGCGCGGAGATGATCAGCTGACCCAGCGGGCCGGGCAAGGGATTCACCACGACCAGGGAGCGCATGACGTGCGGCCGGTAGGCAGCAAGTACCTGCTCGAGGAGCCGCTGGGACGCGGCGCCACGGGCACCGTCTGGCGTGCCCGCCAGCGGGAGACGGCGGGCGCCGAGGCCGCCGTGGCAGGAGAGCCCGGTGAGACCGTCGCGATCAAGGTCCTCAAGGAGGAGCTGGCGCACGACGCGGACGTGGTGATGCGCTTCCTGCGGGAGCGCTCCGTCCTGCTGCGGCTCACCCACCCGAACATCGTCCGCACCCGCGACCTGGTCGTCGAGGGCGATCTGCTCGCGCTGGTCATGGACCTGGTCGACGGCCCCGACCTGCACCGCTATCTGCGCGACAACGGGCCCTTCAGCCCGGTGGCCGCCGCGCTGCTCACCGCCCAGATCGCCGACGCGCTGGCGGCCAGCCACGCCGACGGTGTCGTCCACCGCGACCTCAAGCCCGCCAACGTCCTGCTGGCCGGCTCGGACGGCAGCAGCGAGATGCACCCGATGCTGACCGACTTCGGCATCGCCCGTCTCGCCGACTCCCCGGGCCTGACCCGCACCCACGAGTTCGTCGGCACGCCCGCCTATGTGGCGCCGGAGTCCGCCGAGGGCCGCCCGCAGACCTCCGCCGTGGACATCTACGGCGCCGGCATCCTGTTGTACGAGCTGGTCACCGGCCGTCCCCCGTTCGCCGGGTCAACCGCCCTGGAGGTGCTGCACCGGCACCTCAGCGAGGAGCCGCAGCGCCCCGGCACGCTGCCCGAGCCGTTGTGGACGGTCATCGAGCGCTGTCTGCGCAAGCGGCCCGAGGAGCGGCCCAGCGCCGAGAACCTCGCCCGGGCGCTGCGCACCGTCGCGGCCGGCATCGGGGTGCACGCCCGGCCCGCCGAGGCCGAGGCGGCGCTCGGGGTGGCCGCGCTGCTCGCCCCCGACCCGGCGCCCGCCACGGTGCCCGGGACGGGCGCCGACGGGCAGGCCGGCGGCGACGCCGACCCCACCCAGGTGCTGCCATCGGGCGCCGGTTCGTACGACCCGGCCGCGGCGACCAGCGTGCTGCCCTCCACGGGCGGTCCGGGTGGTCCGGGTGGTCCCGGTGCGCAGGGCGATCCGACGCGGGCGATGCCGCCGATGCCCATGGGCGCACCGGCCGGCGGGCCGCAGGAGCCGGACGGGCCCCACCCGTGGGAGTCCCAGCTGCGCGCCGCCCGCGACCGCAACGAGCAGACCCAGGTGCAGTACCTGGACCCCAGTGAGGACCCGCTGCGCCGCCGTCCGCAGCGGCAGGCCGCCCCGCAGCAGCCGCCGCAGCGCCCGCAGCAGCCCCAGTACCGGCAGCAGCCCGCTCCGGTGCCGTACGCCCAGCAGGCGCCGCAGCAGCAGCCGCCGGCCCCGCAGCGGCGCCGGGAGCCGCCGCCGCAGCGCTACGAGCCGCAGCGGCCGCCCGCGCCGGAGCCGAGGCCCCGGCGCGAGCCCCGTCAGCGCAGCGCCAACCCGATGAAGATCCCGGGCCTGGGCTGCCTCAAGGGCTGTCTGTTCACGCTGATACTCCTGTTCGTGGCGGCCTGGCTCATCTGGGAGCTGACCCCGCTCCAGGAGTGGATCGGCACGACCAGGGGCTTCTTCTCCCAGGTCGGGCACGTCTTCAACGAAGTGCAGCGGTTCGTCGAGAAAATCGGCCGCTGACCGCCCGCCGCCCGCGCGCTCCCCGGAGCCCGCGGGCGGCGCGCTGTCGTGGGCGGTGCCGGTCCGCGGAGGCGCCGTAAGACCCACCCAGTGGATTTGTCGACTTCCGGCGGAGAATTTCGCTCACAGAAGTGAAGGTTGCCACCGTCCGGGGCATTGAACCCCCTGGCATCCGCGTAGCTTTGACGCCAACCTCAGCCCCCGCAGGACGCTCGGGGGCCCGACACGTCGGAGCAGTCTTGGCACGGAAGATCGGCAGCCGGTACACCGCCCACCAGATCCTGGGGCGCGGCAGTGCCGGCACGGTATGGCTGGGCGAGGGTCCCGAAGGGGCCGTGGCCATCAAGCTGTTGCGTGAGGAGCTCGCGGCCGACCAGGAGCTCGTCGGCCGCTTCGTACAGGAGCGGGCGGCGCTGCTGGGCCTGGACCATCCCCATGTCGTCGGCGTCCGTGATCTCGTCGTCGACGGCAATGACCTGGCGCTGGTCATGGAGCTCGTACGGGGCACCGATCTGCGGACCCGTCTGGAGCGCGAACGCCGGCTGGCCCCGGAGGCCGCCGTCGCGATCGCCGCCGA
This sequence comes from Streptomyces sp. NPDC127097, assembly GCF_042724075.1. NCBI lineage: Bacteria > Bacillati > Actinomycetota > Actinomycetes > Kitasatosporales > Streptomycetaceae > Streptomyces > Streptomyces sp. NPDC127097. The sequence goes on from NZ_JBHXFI010000039.1 coordinate 36,987, forward strand.
TGTGGCCGACGGGCTCGCCGCCGCGCACGCCGCCCGGATCGTGCACCGCGACGTCAAGCCCGAGAACGTCCTGCTGAACATGCAGGGCCCGCTCGGCCCCGGTGGCGCGCACCCCGCGCTGCTCACCGACTTCGGTATCGCCCGGCTCGTCGACTCCCCGCGCCGGACCAGGGCGACCAAGGTCATCGGCACCCCCGACTACCTCGCCCCGGAGATCATCGAGGGCCTGCCGCCGCGGGCCTCCGTGGACGTCTACGCGCTGGCGACCGTCCTGTACGAGCTGCTCGCCGGATTCACGCCCTTCGGGGGCGGTCACCCCGGCGCGGTGCTGCGCCGCCATGTGACCGAGAGCGTGGCGCCGCTGCCCGGTATCCCCGACGAGCTGTGGCAGCTGCTGCTCCAGTGCCTGGCCAAGGCGCCGGCCTCCCGGCTGCGTGCCCCGGAGCTCGCCGCCCGGCTGCGCGAGCTGCTGCCCGGTCTGGCGGGCATGCCGCCGCTGGACATCGACGAGCCGGACGACGACGACCCGGAGGGCGAGCAGGAGGGCGCCGGCGCCCGCGAGGAGGCGTACTACCCGTCGGCGGCGCCGGCCGAGGCCACCCCGCCGCGCGGCGCGGTCCCGTTGGTCCAGGGCGCGGTCCCCGACTCCAACCGGGAGACGCACACCAGCATGCGGGTCCCGGGCCCGGACGAGCTGGCGGGCGGCGCACACGGCACCGCGCGGGCCCCGCGCGCCGCCGGTGAGCGCCGGGCGGGCTCGGCCCGGCACCGTGCGGCGCCGGAGGCGGTGCGCCGCCGCCGGATCAAGCTGGGCGCGGCCGCCGCCGCGGCGCTCGTGGCGGCAGGTCTGGGCGGCTGGCTGGTCTCGGCCGACGACGAGCCGGACGGCGCCACACCGGGCGTCCACCAGTCGGAACCCGACACTCCGTAACGCTCCCCGGGCCCGTGGCGGCCGCGCCGGGCCCCGGCGGTGACCGGCGCGGTGACCGGCGTCCGGGCCGTCGTGGGCCCGGTGGCGGCGGCTCCGGGCGGGTCCGGCCTGCCGGGGCCGGGTCACGCTGACGGTGGCAGCCGTTAGGCTGGGTGCGTGGCAGTCGTCGATGTATCCGAAGAGCTGAAGTCCCTCTCCTCGACCATGGGGTCGATCGAGGCCGTCCTGGACCTCGACAAGATGAGGGCCGATGTCGCCGTGCTCGAGGAGCAGGCCGCGGCGCCGTCCCTGTGGGACGACCCGGAGAACGCACAGAAGATCACCAGCCGGCTGTCCTACCTCCAGGGCCAGCTGCGCAAGGCCGAGGACCTGCGCGGCCGGGTCGACGACCTCGAGGTGCTCTTCGAGCTCGCCGAGGCCGAGGGCGACGAGGACGCCCGGGCCGAGGCGGAGGACGAGCTGGCCGCCGTCCGCAAGGCGGTCGACGAGCTGGAGGTCCGCACCCTCCTGTCCGGCGAGTACGACTCCCGTGAGGCGGTCGTCAACATCCGCGCCGAGGCCGGTGGCGTCGACGCCGCCGACTTCGCCGAGAAGCTCCAGCGGATGTATCTGCGCTGGGCCGAGCGGCACGGCTACAAGACCGAGCTCTACGAGACCTCGTACGCGGAAGAGGCCGGCATCAAGTCGACCACCTTCGCCGTGCAGGTGCCGTACGCCTACGGCACGCTCTCCGTCGAGCAGGGCACGCACCGCCTGGTGCGCATCTCGCCGTTCGACAACCAGGGCCGCCGCCAGACGTCGTTCGCCGGCGTCGAGGTGCTGCCCGTCGTCGAGCAGACCGACCACATCGACATCGACGAGTCCGAGCTGCGGGTGGACGTCTACCGTTCGTCCGGCCCCGGCGGCCAGGGCGTCAACACCACCGACTCCGCGGTCCGGCTGACGCACATCCCCACCGGCATCGTCGTCTCCTGTCAGAACGAGCGCTCGCAGATCCAGAACAAGGCGACCGCGATGAACGTCCTCCAGGCCAAGCTCCTTGAGCGCCGCCGCCAGGAGGAGCAGGCCAAGATGGACGCGCTCAAGGGCGACGGCGGCAATTCCTGGGGCAACCAGATGCGTTCGTACGTCCTGCACCCGTACCAGATGGTCAAGGACCTGCGGACCGAGTTCGAGGTCGGCAACCCCACCGGTGTGCTGGACGGCGATATCGACGGCTTCCTGGAGGCCGGAATCCGCTGGCGGAAGCAGCAGGAAAAGTAAACGGGGCGCCCCCGTCCGAAGGTGAAACAACTGCCTCCCCTGGGGAGGTAGTTGTTTTTGCTGTGGGGGTTTGGTCACAGTCGTATGTCCATGTACCGCCCAACACTTGGTAATTCGGGCATCCGGCCTTTAATCGACCTTGACGATAGTCGCGGAACTGGGAAGGCTGAGCGCGGCATGCGTATGTCTGGGGCGCGTGCGGTAACGGGGATGGGGGCGGATCGCCCCACGGCGCGGAGCTGAAACTCGCGTACCCCGGCATCGGCTCGTCGCCCCGTACAGCGGTGCTCCAATGACGAGTTCAGCTACTGGGGGTAGCAGTACATGACGAAGAAGACGCGGCTGCGCGTAGCGCGCATTGCGGCCGGTGCGGTGATCGCGGCCGGTGCGTCGCTCACCGCCGCCGGCGCGGCTTCCGCGGCCAGCCCGGGTGAGACCCCGGGCCAGGACGGCGGGATCATCGGCGGCATCATCGGCGGGATCATCGGCGGCGGCGACTCCGGTGGCGACACCGGTGGCGACGAGACCACCGGCGGTACCGGCGGCGACGACAGCACCGGCGGCGAGATCGGTGGTGACGACTCCACCGGCGGTATCGGTGGCGACGACAGCACCGGCGGTATCGGTGGCGACGACAGCACCGGTGGCGACGACTCCACCGGCGGTATCGGTGGCGACGACTCCACCGGTGGCACCGGCAGCACGACCGGCGGTGACGACACCACCGGTGGTGACCAGTCCACCGGTGGCACCGGCAGCACGACCGGTGGCGACGACAGCACCGGTGGTGACCAGTCCACCGGCGGCACCGGCAGCACCACCGGCGGTAACCAGAACTCCGGCGGCACCGGCAACTCCGGCAGCACCGGCGACAGTGGCGCCTCCATCGGTGACACCGGCACCGGCCCGGACAACGAGGGCTCCAAGCCGATCGAGCAGCCCGGCCAGGGCAAGGAGCAGATCGCTGACACCCCCGGCCAGGCCAAGCAGCAGGCCAAGGGCGGCGAGCTGGCGGAGACCGGTTCCTCCGGCACCACCGTCCTGCTCATCGGTGCGGCCACGATGATCGCCGGCGGTGTGGGCTTCCGTATGCTGCCCCGCCTGATCAACAAGAACGGCGGCGGCGCCGCGGCGGCCTGATCGCCCGCACGTCACAGCTGGAGGGGCGCGGGCCCGGGCCGCGGGCCCGGCCCCCCCGGGGGGCCGGCGCCGCCGCCGCCCCCGAACCGCGCGG
>NZ_JBHXFI010000039.1:40424-81822 GCF_042724075.1 Streptomyces sp. NPDC127097
TTTCCCTGCTCGCCCCCCCGCTCAAAAACCCTGCCCGGGCGGGGGGCGCGGGGCGGCCACCCCCCCCCCATTCGCGGTGGGCGGGCCCCGGGCCGGCGCCGCCGCCCCGCGCCCCTCGGCGTCCGCGCCGCCGCGTCCGCCCAATAAGCCTGCTCTCGGTCTCAGACGGCCTGGTGGAGCAGTAGGCCCACCGCGATCAGCAGAATCATCAGCGCCACCAGCATCGCGGGGCTGAGCTGGGCGAACAGTCCGCCCGCTTGCTGCTGAAGCCGTTCCCTGCTGGCCCGGCACACGGGGCAGCGGCCCTCGCTCACAGGGGCCGCGCAATTGGCGCACACCAGTCGGTCGTACGTCATGCGACCTCCTTCTCCACTGCACCAACGCACCGGAAAGCGCATTGGTTCCCTCCTCCACTGTGCCAGCTCGCCGCCGGAACGGCGCGTCCCGCGAGATTGTGCGCCTTTTGTCCCGTAGGTGCCGTGAATAAACGCACCAACCCTCCACGCCGACTGCACCGTCCCGCGAGGTTCGCGTATGGTCACGCACACCGACGGGCGCCGCAACTCGGCAACCCGTGCCCCTATCCAGGTCGACCGTGGTGCATCTGTGATCCGATTCGACAACGTCTCCAAGACCTACCCGAAGCAGACCCGTCCCGCACTCAGGGACGTCTCGCTCGAAATCGAGCGCGGCGAGTTCGTCTTCCTGGTGGGCTCCTCGGGCTCCGGCAAATCCACCTTCCTGCGGCTGCTGCTGCGCGAGGAACGGGCCAGCCATGGCCATGTGCATGTGCTCGGCAAGGACCTCGCCAAGCTCTCCAACTGGAAGGTTCCGCAGATGCGGCGCCAGGTGGGGACGGTCTTCCAGGACTTCCGGCTGCTCCCCAACAAGACCGTGGGGGAGAACGTCGCCTTTGCCCTGGAGGTCATCGGCAAGCCGAGGGGCCAGATCCGCAAGACGGTTCCCGAGGTCCTCGAACTCGTCGGCCTCGGCGGCAAAGAGGACCGTATGCCGGGTGAGCTCTCCGGTGGTGAGCAGCAGCGCGTCGCCATCGCGCGGGCGTTCGTCAACCGCCCGATGCTGCTCATCGCGGACGAGCCCACCGGCAATCTCGACCCGCAGACCTCGGTCGGCATCATGAAGCTGCTGGACCGGATCAACCGGACCGGTACGACGGTGGTCATGGCCACCCACGACCAGCAGATCGTCGACCAGATGCGCAAGCGGGTCATGGAACTCGAGAAGGGCCGGCTCGTACGCGACCAGTCGCGCGGCGTGTACGGCTACCAGCACTGAAAGGACGCCATGCGCGCCCAGTTCGTCCTGTCGGAGATCGGCGTCGGTCTCCGCCGAAACCTCACGATGACGTTCGCCGTCATCGTCTCCGTAGCCCTCTCGCTCGGTCTGTTCGGCGCCTCGCTGCTGATGCGCGACCAGGTCAGCACCATGAAGGGCTACTGGTACGACAAGGTCAACGTCTCCATCTTCTTCTGCAACAAGAACGACGCCGACAGCGGTGCCAACTGCGCGAAGGGCGCGGCCACCCAGCAGCAGAAGGACGACATCAAGGCCGAGCTCGGCCGGCTGCCGATCGTGCAGGACGTGACCTATGAGTCCAGCGATCAGGCGTACAAGCACTACAAGGAGCAGTTCGGGGACACCCCCGTCGCCGGGCTGGTGACGCCCGACCAGCTTCCGGAGTCCTACCGCGTCAAGCTCAAGGACCCCACGAAGTTCACGGTCATCAAGTCGGCGTTCTCCGAGCGGCCCGGCGTCATGGAGGTGCAGGACCAACGGGACACCGTTGAGCCGCTGTTCAACCTCCTCAACGGCATGAACATCGCCGCGCTGGTCGTGATGGGGCTGATGCTGGTCGTTGCGCTGATGCTGATCGTCAACACCGTGCGGGTGTCGGCGTTCAGCAGGAGGCGGGAGACCGGGATCATGCGGCTGGTGGGAGCGTCCAGCTTCTACATCCAGATGCCGTTCATCCTGGAGGCGGCCATCGCGGGCCTGCTCGGCGCCGCCTTCGCCTGTGTGCTGATCGTCGGCGGCAAGTACATCCTCGTCAACAACTGGCTGGCGAAGAAGATCCAGGTGATCAACTTCATCGGCTGGGACTCGGTGGTGACGGTCCTCCCGCTGGTCCTTCTGATCGGGCTGCTGATGCCTGCGCTCGCCGCGTTCTTCGCGTTGCGCAAGTACCTCAAGGTGTGAGCTTTGCCAAGGGGCGCCGTACGGCAACTTGCCGTACGGCGCCCTTTTGTCCCCTAGACTCACCGGCATGTCGGGCCCGTGTTCGTACGACCGGCCCCGCCGCATTCGCCGCGGGGCGGCCCTGACGTTGTTCCTCGCGAGCGTCCTCGCCACCGGTGTGGTGACGGGGACGTGGAGCGACGCGGCGGAGGGCGCCGCCGGGCACACCCCGGACCGGATGCCCTCCGGAGCGCATGCCCGTAAGTCCGACCTCGCGGACCGCGCCGCCGTCGAACGGGCCGCTTCCGAGGCCGTCGAGGACGGCAAGTCCGGTGCGCAGGCCGCCGCCGAGGTCGTCAGCCGCAGCGGCGACCGCTGGTCGACGATCTACACCCCGGGCGAGTACGAGGATTTCCAGGAGCAGTTGGGCGGCGGCTACGTCGGCGTCGGGATCTGGGTACGGCCCGCGGACGGCGGCCGGATCGCGGTGTCCCGGGTCCAGCCCGGCAGCCCCGCCGCACGGGCCGGTATCGCGGTGGGTGACCGGCTGCGCGCCGTCGACGGCCGCAGCACCCGGCACGCCCCGGTCACCGAGGTCGTCGCCCGGCTGCGCGGCGCCTCCTCCGAGGACGCCCGTGGTCCCGCCACGGCCGGCAGCCCGGTGACCCTGGACCTTCAGCGCGGCGACCGCCGCTGGACGGAGACGCTGCACCGCACCCGGCTCAGATCCCGCAATGTCGTCGTCGACCGGCCGGCCGGTGGCCAGGGCCCGACCCGCGTCAAGATCGCCGCGTTCACCAAGGGCACCGGAGACGAGGTCCGCCGCGCGGTGCGCCGGGCCTCCGGGGACGACGGCATGCTGCTCGACCTGCGGGGCAACACCGGCGGCCTGGTCACCGAGGCCGTCGCCACCGCCTCCGCCTTCCTGGACGGCGGCCTGGTCGCGACCTACGACGTCCACGGCGATCAGCGTGCCCTGTACGCGAAGCGCGGCGGGAACACGCACCTTCCGCTGGTGGTCCTCGTCGACGGGGGCACGATGAGCGCCGCCGAGCTGCTGGCCGGCGCCCTCCAGGACCGCGGCCGGGCGGTGCTGGTCGGCTCCCCGACCTTCGGCAAGGGCGCGGTGCAGATGCCCAGCGAGCTCCCGGACGGCTCGGTCGCCGAGCTGACCGTCGGCCAGTACCGCACGCCGTCGGGCCGGACCGTCGACGACTCCGGCCTCACGCCCGACCTGGTCGCGGGCAGCGGAGCCGAGAAACGGGCCCGCACGGTATTGAGTGGCCTCGGGGGCGGGTCTTAGTGCGAAAATGGCCGCACTATGGCTAAGGACAAGGGCAAGGGCAAAGACCCGGGGCGCAAGCTCGTGGCGCAGCACAAGAAGGCGCGGCACGACTACCACATTCTGGACACCTATGAGTGTGGTCTGGTGCTGACCGGCACCGAGGTGAAGTCGCTGCGGCAGGGCCGGGCGTCGCTGGTGGACGGTTTCGTCCAGATCGACGACAACGAGGCATGGCTGCACAACGTACATATTCCGGAATACGCCCAGGGCACCTGGACGAATCACAGTGCGCGGCGCAAGCGGAAGCTGCTGATGCACCGCGCCGAGATCGACAAGCTGGCGTCCAAGAGCCAGGAGTCGGGCCACACGATCGTGCCGCTCGCCCTCTATTTCAAGGACGGCCGGGCCAAGGTCGAGATCGCGCTGGCCAAGGGCAAGAAGGAGTACGACAAGCGGCAGACGCTGCGCGAGCAGCAGGACCGCCGGGAGACCGACCGGGCGATCTCCGCGGCCCGGCGGCGGCAGCGGGCCTGATCTGCCCCGATGGGGCCCGGTCCGGCCGGGCTCCCGGGAATACGCTGGCAACCGCGGGCGTTGTTCCCGTACGATGGCTCCGCACCCCACGAGGGGCGCAGGCACCACCTTGATAAATCAACATGGGGATGATCGGTTTCGACAGCGGATGTCGAAGCAGGGGAAGCGAGTCGAGGAAGCGGCAATGATCTCGTTAACCATATGTCGCAACCAATAATCGCCAACACCAAGCGCGATTCCTTCGCCCTCGCTGCCTAAGTAGCGACTTGCGAAGTGTCAGCCCGGGGATGTTCCCGACCCGGATCCTGGCATCAGCTAGGGAACTAAACTTCTGGACCCGGTCACGGGGTGCAGAAGGAAATTAAACAGTGACTGGGCCCGTCGGAGACTTGTTCGCGTGATCTCCGGGGCCGAGAAAATCGCAGCGAACTGCACTCGGAGAAGCCCTGATTCCGCACCGTTGGACGCGGGTTCGATTCCCGCCATCTCCACCACACGGAGAGCCGGGGGGTATGCCCCCCGGACCCCGTCATCCCATGTAGGCCCAGGCCCCGTCTGTCCGTGAGGACAGCGGGGCCTGAGTCGTTTCACGGGCGGTGTGTGGGCGCCGGTCACGGGCGGTGCGGGCGCCGGCGGCCCGTGAGGTCGTTTCACGGGCGGTGCCGGGGACGGCGGCCCGTGAGCAGGGTGACGGTCAGCGCGAGGGCGGCCGCCGCCGCGGGCACCCCGTAGGCCGCGCCCGCACCGGCCAGGCGGTCGACCGCCCAGCCGCCGCCCGCCGAGCCGGCCGCGATACCGCCGAGCAGTGCGGTCACGGCGAGGGTCATGCCCTCGTTCAGCTGCCCCGGCGGCGTCCGCGACTGGACCAGGCCCATGCCGGTGACCATGGTCGGCGCGGTGGCCATACCGGCGGCCAGGAGGGCGACGGCCAGTGCTGCCGCGCTCCCCGTGGACGCGGCGAGCAGCGGGAGCAGCATCAGGGCCGCCATGGCGCCGGCGCAGCGGAGGAAGCGCCGGCCGGTACGGGCCGCGGGCGGCAGCAGCCCGTAGAGCAGCCCGGCCGCGCCGGAGCCGGCCGCCTGGAGGGCCAGCAGGGCGCCCCCGGCGGAGCGGATGCCGTGGGCGTCGGCGTAGGCGAGGGTGACCACCTCCAGGGAGCCGAAGATCGCGCCGGTGCAGAGGAAGGTGAGCAGGAGGGGCGGGAGGCCCGGCAGACGCAGCGGGGTGCGGGCCGGGGCGCCGGTCGCGGCGCGGGCGGCGGCCGGGGGCTCGGTGCGGCGCTGGGCCGCGAAGAGCAGCACCCCGGTCAGCAGCAGCGCCGCGCCCACCGCCGTGCCCGCCTCCGGGAAGAGGGTGGTGCACAGCAGCGTGGCGAGCACCGGCCCGAGCAGGAAGCACAGCTCGTCCGCGGCCTGTTCGAAGGAGTTGGCGGTGTGCCGGGCGGCCGGGTCGTCGCGGAAGAGGTGCGCCCAGCGGGCGCGGGACATCCCGCCGGTGTTGGGCGTCGTCGCGGTGGCGGCGTACGAGGCGAAGAGGGTCCAGTCCGGCGCGCCGTAGTGGACGCAGAGGAGGAGGGAGAGCGAGCCGAGGGTGGCGAGGGCGGTGGCCGGGACCGCGATACGGGACTGGCCGTAGCGGTCGATCAGCCGGGCGGTCCAGGGACCGGCGAGCGCCGTGGCCGCCAGCCCGGTGGCGGTGACCGCCCCGGCGAGCGCATAGGAGCCGCGCGTGCCGGCGATCATCAGGACCGCGCTGATGCTGAGCATCCCCATGGGCAGCCGGGCCGGCAGGTTGGCGGCCGTGAAGGCGCGGGTGCCGGGGACGGCGAAGATCCGCCGGTAGGGCGCGAACGGGCGGCGGCGGGCGAGCGGACGGAAGCGTGCGCGGCGGCGGCGCGGGGCCGGGCGTACGGGAGGGGCGGTGACCGGCCGGGCGGCGAGGAAGAGGATCATGCCGTCTACGGTCGCCGCCGCGGCCCCCGCCCGTCCAACACCTGGTCAGCGCCCATTTACGCGGCTGGGTTGTCAATGAAATCGAGGGTGGCTCCCGCCGCTGATCCTGCCAGGATGGCCCGATGCCGTACGACATCGATCCGCGACTGCTGCGCGCGTTCACCGCCGTCGCCGAGGAGCTGCACTTCACCCGGGCCGCCGCCCGGCTGTACGTCGCCCAGCAGGCGCTGAGCCGCGATATCCGGCGGCTGGAGCGGGAGTTGGGCGCCACCCTGTTCGTACGGAGCACCCGCCGGGTCGCGCTGACGGCGGACGGGGAGCGGCTGCTGCCGTACGCGCGGCGGGTGTTGACCGCGCAGGACGAGCTGGCCGCCGCGTTCCGCTCCGCGCCCGAGCGGCCGCTGCTGGTCGATGTGAGCGTGCCGATCGGTACCGCCCACGCGGTGCTGGAGGCGGCCAGGGGCCGGCTGCCGGACGACTGTGAGCTGGTCGCCCGCTTCCACAGCGGCCTGACGGGGGCCGCGGCCGAGATGGCGGCCGGCCGGCTCGATGTCTCCTTCGGCCGGTACGCGGCGCTGCCCGCCGACGTCCGCGCCGGTCTCGACCATCAGCCGGTCCGGCTGGAGCCGATGGCGGTCCTGCTGCGCGACGATCACCCGCTGGCCGCCCGGCCCGCCGTCCCGCTCGCGGAACTGGCCGGCGAGACGCTCTACGCCGCCGCCGGGAATCCGCAGACCGTGGAGTGGACCGACCTGGCCGAGCGGCTCTTCGCGGGGCGCGGCATCGCGACGGCCGAGCCGTTCCCGGAGATCGAGGGCTCGCAGGAGTTCGTCCGGGTGGTGCGCAAGCGGGGCTGGTCGGTGCTGGCGAGCGTGGAGTTCATGGACGTGCCGGGGATGGTGCTGCGGCCGCTCGTCGACCCCGTACCGCTGTCGCCGGTGTCGATGGTGTGGCGGCGCGGGCTGCGGCATCCGGGGCTGGACGCGCTGCGGGCGGCCGCGACGGAACTGGCCGGGCGGCACGCCTGGCTGGCGCCGCCCGGGGCCGCCTGGTGGCTCCCGGAGGCGGATGCGCGGGCGATGGGCGTGGACGGGTGACGACCGGCGCACGGGTGACGGACCGGCGTTGCGCCACGTACGGCAGAAAATAGCCACGCACAGGCAACCGCGGGCGCGGGAAAACCTTTCCTTAACGGCAGGGAATCGTCCGTGGAACGAACAGGAGGAGCGGCCGTGCGACGGCGTTCACTACTCGCGGCGGCGGCCGCCGCGCTGGCCTTGACCGTCACGGCGGGCCTGGCCCTGACCGGCTGCGGCTCCCCGCGGATGGCGGCGCTGCACACCAACTGCACCACCAAGGGCCTGCGGTGGAAGGTCACCGTCCTCAAGAAGCAGCCGCGCGCCAAGCACCGCGAGGCCCGGCTGTCCGTCGTCAACAAGGGCACGGACCCCTGTGTGTTCCGCGGCTTCCCGGCCTTCGTGGTCCACCTCGGCAAGGGCCCCCAGTCCGACGCCCGCGGACACGGCCGGGCCCTGCCGATAGACCTGCGGCGCGGCGGCAAGGTCACGGCCGGCCTGCGCTACCGGGACTGCCCCAAGGGCTCGCTGCTGAACGAGCCCGTGGCCGTCACCAATGACACCGCCGTGGTGTCCGCGCCGCACGACAAGGCGGGGGGCCAGGCCGTCGTGGCCCGCGACGAGCAGGGCAAGCGGCTGCGGATGAACATCTGCGCCGACACGATCTGGATGGACCCGCCGCGCGAAGCGGCCGAGTAGCCCTGGTTACGGGGCCGTTGTGGCGGTGGTAGTACGTGCCGCGAACGAGGTGAACGCGGCCCAGGCGCCCGGCGAGACGTCGAGGTGCGGGCCCTCGGGGTCCTTGGAGTCGCGGATGTGGATGGTGGTGGGGTGGGTGGCTACCTCTAGGCAGGCGCCGCCCTCGCTGCCGCTGTGGGTGGACTTGCGCCATTCGTAAGCCACTTCGAGACAGTTGCCGCCTTGCTCACTGCTGTAGCTGGACTTGAACCACATCAGGTCGGTCATTGCTCTCCTAGCAGCCGGTCCAACAGACCCGTGGTCTCTTCGGCGTTGAGGGCCTGCATTCGCAGCATTCCATATTTCTGGGTGAGGCTGCTGACCTTGTCTGCGTCGGAGATGAGGTGGCTGCCGATCTGCGTCTCGGAGTAGGCGAGGCGCTGGTGGTCTGAGGTCTCCAGCAGCACGAAAGGCCCGGAGAGACCGGCATGGCTGGTGTTGCCGAACGGCATGACCTGAATTGCCACTCCAGGGAGATCGGTACATGCCCGCAGATGCCGCAGCTGTTCCCGCATGACCTCACAGCCACCGAGGTGATCCCTGAGGACGGCCTCCGAGATGATGAAGCTGGCAATGACGGGTACGTCGCGGTGCAAGACCTCTTGGCGTTCCAGCCGTCCCGCGACACGCAGCTCCATCGTCTCCTTGCTCAGGGACGGAAGGTCGCTGCGGAACGTCGCGCGGGCGTACGGCTCGGTTTGGAGCAAACCCGGAAGTACTTGGTTCTCGTACCCCGACAGGGCAACAGCTTGCTTCTCATACGCGATGAACTCCTCCGCCCAGATCGGATACTTCTCCTTCGGCGGCAGGTTCTCCACCCCCGTCGCCAACGCCCCTCCCGTTCCCAGGAGTTGATCGAGCTCCCGTGCCAGGTGAGGCATCAGGGCCCGCCTGCCCTGTTCGATGGAGGCGATGGTCTCCTCGGCGACGGAGGCCCGTTCGCCGAGGGCGCGCTGGGTGAGTCCGGCTTTGACGCGGAACATCGCCAGTTGCGCGCCGATGACTTCCATGGCTGCGGAGTGCCGGTTCTTCGGCTTCTTTCGCGACTGCATGGCCTTCCACTCCCCCTGGTCGGGCCCCGGTGACCGTGTGTGCGCCCGTACTCACGAGGAGTACGGGTCCGTCTGCCGCGGCAGCATAGTTACGCAGCGCGACCGTTGTCGGAGGAATGCGCGGATCGCCCCTGCATGAGCGGCCGTGGGCCCTCACCCGCTCCCACCACACCCCGTGAGCGCAAGGTTTCGTACGTGTCACCGGGCGGCACGGTATGGAAATCCGCCATCCCTAGCGTCGAACTCAGGACCCGACCCCCTGGGAGGCGCGATGACGGCCGCGGCAGCAGAGACCCGTAACGAGAGCCCTGACGGCAGCCATGGCGAGAGCCGGCCGCGGAGGGGCGGCCGGTGGATCGAGCGCTGGGACCCGGAGGACGAGGGCTTCTGGCGGGAGACGGGGGAGCGGATCGCCCGGCGGAATCTGGTGTTCTCCGTGCTCTCCGAGCACATCGGGTTCTCGATCTGGAGCCTGTGGTCGGTGATGGTGCTGTTCATGGGGCCCGAGTACGGGATCGCGCCGGCCGAGAAGTTCTTCCTGGTGGCGTTGCCGACGGCGGTGGGCGGGGTGCTGCGGGTGCCGTACACCTTCGCGGTGGCGCGGTTCGGCGGGCGCAACTGGACGGTGATCAGCGCCGTGATGCTGCTGGTGCCGACGTCGGTGGCGGCGGTGGTGCTGGAGCCGGGCACCTCGTATACGACGTTCCTGCTGGTCGCGGCGCTGGCGGGGGTCGGCGGCGGGAACTTCGCCTCGTCGATGACCAACATCAACTCCTTCTATCCGCTGCGGAAGAAGGGGTGGGCGCTGGGGATGAACGCCGGGGGCGGGAACATCGGGGTGCCGGTGATCCAGCTGCTGGGGCTGCTGGTGATCGGCACCGCGGGGGCCGCGCATCCGCGGATCGTGCTGGCCGTTTATGTGCCGCTGATCGTGGTCGCGGCAGTGTGTGCGGCGCTGTTCATGGACAACCTCGCGCCGGTGACGAACGACACCGGGGCGGCCCTCGACGCCGCCCGGGAGCCGCACACCTGGGTGATGTCGCTGCTGTACCTCGGCACCTTCGGATCGTTCATCGGCTACAGCTTCGCCTTCGGCCTGGTGCTTCAGAACCAGTTCGCGCGGACGCCCCTCCAGGCGGCGTCGCTGACCTTCATCGGGCCGCTGCTGGGGTCGCTGATCCGGCCGGTCGGCGGGCGGCTGGCGGACCGGTTCGGCGGCGCCCGGATCACGCTGGGCAACTTCGCGGCGATGGGGCTGGCCACCGGCGTCGTCATCTATGCGTCGTCGGTGCGGTCGCTGCCGGTGTTCCTCGTCGGGTTCATCGCGCTGTTCGTGCTGACGGGGCTCGGCAACGGCTCCACGTACAAGATGATCCCGGGGATCTTCCAGGCCCAGGCGCTGCGGCGCGGGCTGGTGGGGGAGGAGGCCGCGGCGTACGGGCGGCGGCTGTCCGGGGCGGCGATGGGGCTGATCGGGGCGGTGGGCGCGCTCGGCGGGCTGGCCATCAACCTCGCCTTTCGCCAGTCGTTCCTGGTGGCGGGGTCGGGCACGCCGGCCTTTGTGTCGTTCCTCGGCTGCTATGTGGTGTGCGGCGGGGTGACCTGGGCCGTATACCTGCGCCCGGCGGCCCGTGCGCGGCGTACGGCGCGGGCGGCGGGCGCGCCGGACGCGGCTCCGGCGGACGAGGCGCGGCCCGCGGTGTACGCGGAGGTGTGAGGGGAGGCGTGAGCGGAGGGGGAGGGGCGGGCGCGGCGGGCTCCGGGGGGCGCCGCGCCCGCCCCGCTCCCTCCCTCGCGCCCGCCCCGTATCCGCCCGGTCGTACGGGCCGGGCGTGCGGAGCGTCGTAACCCCGGGGAAATATGGGAGGACCGGGGCTGTCACGTGCCGTTGGCACGCTGGCGTCCTGGCACTCCGTGCCGCCCGAGCCGCGGCGGGGCGGGAAGCACGAGGCACCACACCACTCTGGGCGGAGCGGGACGACCATGTACGAGCAGCAGCAGGAGCACGGCGAGACGGGGCGGACGGCGCCGGAATCGGGAGCGGAACCGGCCGTCCGGCCGCTGGAGGGGTTCACCGTCGGGGTGACCGCGGCCCGGCGGGCGGAGGAGCTGGGCGCGCTGCTGGAGCGCCGCGGCGCCCAGGTGCTGCACGCGCCCGCCCTGCGGATCGTCCCGCTGCCCGATGACACCGAGCTGCTGGCGGTGACCCGGGACCTGATCGAGCACGCACCGGACATCGTCGTCGCCACGACGGCGATCGGCTTCCGCGGCTGGATCGAGGCCGCGGAGGGCTGGGGCCTGGGCGAGGCGCTGCTGGACCGGCTGGCCGGGGTGGAGCTGCTGGCGCGCGGGCCCAAGGTGCGGGGTGCCATCCGGGCCGCCGGGCTGACCGAGAAGTGGTCACCGGCCTCCGAGTCGATGGCCGAGGTGCTGGACCGGCTGCTGGCGGAGGGCGTCGCCGGGCGCCGGGTGGCCCTCCAGCTGCACGGGGAGCCGCTGCCGGGGTTCGTGGAGGCGCTGCGGGCGGACGGCGCCGAGGTCGTCGGCGTCCCCGTCTACCGCTGGATGCCGCCGGAGGACATCGGGCCGGTCGACCGGCTGCTGGACGCGGTGACCGGGCGCGGGCTGGACGCGGTGACCTTCACCAGCGCGCCGGCCGCCGCGTCGCTGCTGCGCCGGGCCGGGGAGCGCGGGATCCGCGAGGAGGTGCTGGCGGCGCTGCGGCGGGACGTGCTGACGGTGTGCGTGGGGCCGGTGACCGCGCTGCCGTTGGAGGCGGAGGACGTGCCCACCCTCCAGCCGGAGCGGTTCCGGCTGGGGCCGCTGGTGCAGCTGCTGTGCCGGGAACTCCCGGGCCGGGTACGGCCGTTGCCGGTGGCCGGGCGGCGGCTGGAGATCCGGGGGCACGCCGTGGTGCTGGACGGGGTGCTGCGGCCGGTGCCGCCGGCCGGCATGGGGCTGCTGCGCGCGCTGGCCCGCCGCCCCGGCTGGGTGGTGTCCCGTGCCGACCTGCTGCGGGCGCTGCCGGGCGCGGGCCGGGACGAGCATGCGGTGGAGACCGCGATGGCCCGGCTGCGGGTGGCGCTGGGGGCGCCCAAGCTGATCCAGACGGTCGTCAAGCGCGGCTACCGGCTGTCGTTGGACCCGCATGCGGGCACGGACAAGTACGGCGGGGAGTAGGGGGCGGGGCGGTCGGGAGGTGGGGCCGGTCCGGAGGCGGGGGCGGACAGGAGACGGGGGCGGCCCGGCGTAAAGGCCCGTCCGGCGTTTAAGGCCCTCCGGCGTTAAGGCCCGTCCGGTGTAAGGCCCCGCCCTACGCCGGGTTGCTGACGCGGATCTTGGACTGGCCGTGCGGCCGCTTCTCCCAGTCGTCCATGAAACGCGCCTCCAGGCCGTGCTTGCGGGCGAGCTGCAACAGGGTCTCGGTCCGGTAGTAGAAGTCCTCGCGCAGCACCTGGTGTTCGGCGCCCTCGGTGCGGTCGAAGGTGAAGTCGAAGAAGCCGTCGGGGGCCAGAATCCGGCCGACGTGGGCGAGGCACTCGTCGATGACGTCGAGCGGTGAGTGCGAGAAGACGCTGTGCGCGTGGACGACGTCGAAGTGGGCGGACGGCAGGAAATCCAGCTTCAGGTCCTGCGTGATCGTCAAGTGCGGCAGTTTGTCCTGGAGTTCGTAGGTGGTCAGGGTCTGCTTCGCGGAGATCAGGATGTCCGGCGAGATGTCGATGCCGTAGTAGTTGCCGGTGTCCAGGTAGGCGATGAAGCGCCAGCCGGCGCGCAGATTGCCGCAGCCGATGTCCAGCATCCGGTGGTCGGGCTTCAGGCCGTGCTCGGCCAGGTAGTCGAACTGCATCTCGCCCAGCGCCAGCCAGCGGTCATGGCTGCGGCTGCCGACCGCGGCCTCCGGGTTGCGGCCGGTGTCGGAGGCCATCACCGCCCGGTAGTAGGCCACGTGATCGGGGTGTTTGAGGCGCAGCCAGGTGTCGCGGGCGGTGCGTTTGACGTACGGGGTGATCCGGGCCGGGTGGCGGAGCGCGTAGCCGACCTTGTGGGTGAGGCTGGCGCGGTTCGTGAGCAGGGACTTGCGCGACATGGAGACCTTCGTCCTGGAGGGGCTGGGGCGCGTAGGCCGGGCAGGTGGAGCGGGACACGCACCCAGCATGCGGCGGACCGGTGCGGGCGGCCTGCGGAGCGCGTGCCGGGGACTATACATCAGGTGTATACACCCAGAGTCTACGTGTGGTGTCTACGTGGCGCGGGTGCGCGGAGTGGCCGCCTCCGGAGGGTTCCGGCCGGACCGCGGGCCGGGCACTCTGGGAGCACACACGTCCGGTCCCCAAGGAGTGACAGGAACATGGCGGTGCCTTGCGATCTGCGGTTCGACTGCGGGCGGCTCTGCCTGGACCTGGCCGCCACCGCCGACGGCACCGCCGCCGAACGCCTCACCGGCCCGGACCAGTTGCGGGCCTGGCTGACCGGCGCGGGCCTGGTGCCGCACGGCACCCCGCTGGACGGCGTCGACGCCGGCTGGCTCGGCCACTTCCGCGCGCTGCGGGACCTGCTGGTCCGGGTGGTGCACGACGAGCTGCGGGGCCAGGCGGACGGGGCCGATCTGGCGCTGCTCAACTCCGCGGCCGCCGCCGGACAGCCGCCCGCTCCCTCTGCGGTACGCGCCGCGGACGGCACCCTGGCCCGCGCCCTCACCGGCCCGCCCGAGTGCGCCGGTCTGCTGGCCGCGGTGGCCCGGGACGCGATCGGGCTGCTCACCGACACGGTGGCGCGCGGGCAGCTGCGGCAGTGCGAGGGCGAGAGCTGCACCCTGGTCTACCTGGACACCTCGCGGGGCCGGCGCCGTCGTTGGTGCTCCAGCGAAGTGTGCGGCAACCGGGAGCGGGTGGCGCGGCACCGGCGGCGGACGATGGTGCGCCGGGAGCAGTCCGGGGACGCCGCCACGGACCCCGTCACGAATCCCGTCACAAACCCCGTTACGGGCACCGCCGCGAGCCCCGTCACCGCCGCGGAAAAATTTTCCGCCGGCCGCTGAACACCCCGTCCGTCCCGTCCGTACTCCTCACCGCAAGTCCGATTCATGGCAGGGTCCCCGTCGATCTTGGGCGATCTGGGCTATCGACCCGGGAGTTGGAGTGCGTAAGGATGCCGTCGTGGCAGACAGGACGACACCTGAAGAGGAGCTCATGCGAGCCCTCTATGACGATCACGCGGGCCCGCTTCTCGCCTTCGTCCTGCGGCTGGTGGCGGGCGACCGGCATCGCGCCGAGGACGTGGTGCAGGAGACGCTGGTGCGCGCCTGGCGCAACGCCGACCAGCTCCAGCGGGCGACCGGCTCGATCCGTCCCTGGCTGGTGACCGTCGCACGGCGGATCGTGATCGACGGGCACCGCAGCCGCAAGGCACGGCCCCAAGAGGTCGACGCGACCCCGCTGGAGACCATGCCCGCCGCCGATGTGATCGACCGGGCGCTGCGCCTGATGACGATCTCCGAGGCGCTGAGCGACCTGAGCCAGGCCCACCGAGAGGCCCTCGTCGAGACGTACTTCAAGGAACGTACGGTCAATGAGGCAGCGGAGGTGCTGCGCGTGCCGGCCGGAACCGTGCGGTCCCGGGTGTTCTACGCGCTGCGCTCCCTGAAGCTCTCGCTCGAGGAACGAGGAGTGACGGAGTGATCCCGCCCACGCAGCCGGACCGGCACAGCGACGTCGGCGCCTATGTGCTGGGCGTCCTGGACGCCGCCGACGCGGACCGGTTCGAGCGGCATCTCGTCGGCTGTGAACGGTGCGCGGCCGAACTCGAGGAGCTGATGGCCCTGACGCCGGTGCTCGCCGAGTTCAAGCAGTCCGCCCCCACCCCGGAGACGATCACGGCCGTCCCCGGCCGCCGGGTGCTGGACGGGCTGCTCGACGAGGTCGACGCCACCCGCCGCAGCCGCGGCCGGCGCCGGCTGTTCCTGGTCGCCGCGGCCGTCGTGCTGATCGTCGGCGGGCCGCTCGCCGCCGTCTCCCTCACCGGGGGAGGCGACAAGGAGCCGGCGCCGCCGCTGGCGAACGCCGTCCGGGCCCAGTACGCCGCGGGCGAGAAGGTGACCTCCGTCGACCCGGAGACCAAGGTCTCGGCGGGCGTCTCCATGGCCGCCCGGCCCTGGGGCACCCAGGTCGTCATGGAACTCGCCAACGTCAAGGGGCCGCAGAGCTGCGATCTGGTCGCCGTCGGCAAGGACGGCAAGCGGCAGACCATCACCACCTGGGCGGTCCCCAAGGGCGGCTACGGCATCCCGGGCGGCGCCGAGAAGTGGAACCGCGAGCCGCTCTACGCGACCGGCGGCGCGGCCCTCAACCGCGGCGACATCGACCACTTCGAGATCAACACGCTCGACGGCAAGCGGCTGGCCACGATCAAAGCCTGAGAATCCGGGGTGCCCGGACCGGCGCCCCGGCCGGAGACGGTGCGGGCGCCGGTCAAGAACCGCGGGGCGCCGATCGGCGAAACCCCCGCCCGGCACACCCGACGTAGCCGTCCGAGTCAACATCCGACCAAACTCGCCCGTTTTTGTCCCTTTCACCAGGTGCGCAGCGTGCCTGGTTCGCGTACGGTTGACGGCTGCCCTACGCACAGCAGAAGGGGGCCTGGGTGGCCGCGCACAACGCCACGCACGCACCGGAGCACGCCCCGGATTCCGTTCGCGACCGCGAGATCGAAGCCGAGCAGACGCATCTGGACCGTGTCTACCGGCGCCTTGAGGAGAAGATCCACGAGGCGGAGTTCCTGATGGACGACGCCGCCAAGCGCGGCCAGGTCGGCACGCCCGGCGCGCTCGCCGAGCGGGACGCCCAGGTCTTCCAGGCCGGCGTCCATCTCCACCGCCTGAATTCCGAGTACGAGGACTTCCTCTTCGGCCGCATCGACCTGCTCCTCGGCAAGGACGGCAAGAAGGGGCCGGACGGCGCCTTCACCTCCGTCGAACCCGCCGACGGCGCGATCGAGAACAACCGCGCCACCATCGCCGAGACGCTGCACATCGGCCGGCTCGGCGTCCTCGACGCGGACTACTCCCCGCTGGTCATCGACTGGCGGGCACCGGCCGCCGCCCCCTTCTACCGGGCCACCCCGGTCGCCCCCGGCCGGGTCGTGCGCCGCCGGGTGATCCGCTCCAAGGGCCGTAAGGTCCTCGGCGTCGAGGACGATCTGATGCGCCCGGAGGTCACCGCGACACTGGACGGCGCGGAGCTGCCGGCGATCGGTGACGGTGCGCTGATGGCCGCCCTGGGCCGGGCCCGCAGCCACACCATGCGGGACATCGTCGCCTCCATCCAGGCCGAGCAGGACAAGGTCATCCGGGCGCCCGCCGCCTCCGTCACCGAGGTCGAGGGCGGCCCCGGCACGGGCAAGACCGCGGTCGCCCTGCACCGCGCCGCCTACCTCCTCTACCAGGACCGCCGCCGCTACGCGGGCGGCATCCTGATCGTCTCCCCGACGCCGCTGCTGGTCGCCTACACCGAAGGCGTGCTGCCGTCGCTGGGCGAGGAGGGCCAGGTCGCCATCCGGGCGCTCGGCTCGCTGGTGGACGGCGCCGAGGCCACCGCCTACGACCCGCCGGCGGTGGCCCGTATCAAGGGCTCCTCGCGGATGCAGAAGCTGCTGCGCAAGGCGGCCCGGGGAGCGCTGGAGCTGGCGGCGCCGGGCGGGCAGCCCACCGGCCCGGCGGCCACCACGGCGGCGAACGGGAACGGCAACGGGAGCGGTGCCAGGGCGGGCGACGGGGCCGGGCACGGGGACGGTGACGCCCAGCTGTCCCTGGACGACCTCTTCGGCGCGGCCGGGAACGCGGCGGACCGGGACCCGGCGGACCGCGACGCGGCCCCCAACGGAAGCCGCCGGAGACGCACCCGGGGCCCGCGCCCCGGCCCGGCCGCGCCCGACGCGGGGGCGCCCACCCAGCTGCGGGTCGTCGCGTTCGGCGGCCGGATCGAGCTGGCGGCCGACGAGCTGCGCGCCATCCGGCAGTCCGCGCTCGGCGGCACCGCGCCGGTCAACCTGCTGCGCCCGCGGGCCCGCCGGCTGATCCTGGACGCCCTGTGGGCCAAGTCGGGTGCCGCGCGCCGCTACACGGACCCCGAGCTCGCCGCCGAGGCCCGCGAGGGCTTCGACGAGGACATCATCACCGAGCCCGACTTCCAGGAGTTCCTGGACGCCTGGTGGCCCGAGCTGACCCCGCGCGGCGTACTGGCCGCCATGGCCGACGAGCGGCTGCTGGGCCGCTGGGCGCGCCGGCTGCTCAACCCCCGCGAGGTACGCCAACTGGCCCGTTCGCTCCAGCGGTTGGACCGGACCGGTCACGGCCCGCTGTCGGTGCACGACGTCGCCCTGCTGGACGAGCTCCAGATGGTCCTCGGCGCCCCGATGCGCCCGGCCCGGCCGCGGGAGGCCGATCCGCTGGACCACCTGACCGGCCTGGAGGAGCTCACGACCTACACCGACCGCAACGGCGGCGGCCGCAGCCGGCGCGAACGGCTGGAGGAGGAGCGCACCGACTACGCCCATGTCATCGTCGACGAGGCACAGGACCTGACGCCGATGCAGTGGCGGATGGTCGGCCGCCGGGGCCGGCACGCGACCTGGACGGTGGTCGGCGACCCCGCGCAGTCCTCCTGGTCCGACCCGGACGAGGCCGCCGTCGCCCGCGACGAGGCGCTCGGCACCCGCCCGCGCCGCCGCTTCACGCTCACCGTGAACTACCGCAATCCCGCGGAGATCGCCGAGCTGGCCGCCCGGGTGCTGGCGCTGGCGATGCCCGGTATGGCGTCCCCGAAGGCGGTCCGCTCCACGGGCCTGGAGCCCCGCTTCGCGCTCGCCGTGGACGGGGAGGGGCCGGACCGGCCCGCCGATGACACGGCGCTGGCGGAGGCCACGGTGGCCGAGGCCGAGCGGCTATTGGGCGAGGTGGACGGCACGGTCGGCGTCGTGGTGGCCATGAACCGCCGTGCGCAGGCCCGCCGTTGGCTGGCCCCGCTCGGCGACCGGGTGGTGGCGCTGGGCTCCCTGGAGGCCAAGGGGCTGGAGTACGACGCGACGTTGGTGGTCTCGCCGGCCGAGATCGCCGATGAGTCCCCGGCCGGCCTGCGGGTCCTGTACGTGGCGCTGACCCGGGCCACCCAGCAGCTGACCGTACTGTCGGCCGGACGGGACGAACCGGACGCGGCGGGAGTGCCCGACCTGCTGCGGGACTGAGCCGCCGGCCGGGCCCGGGCCGGCACCCGTTCGGCGGCCCGCGCCGGGCGTGCGCGCCGCCGTCCGAGGGGTCTTGAAATCGGCCCCGCGGGACGGGATTCGCTTCCGGGGATGGTTTGTTAGCCTGGGTGACGGCACCGGCTCGATCCAAGCCCCCGGGCCCAACCATCGTCGCTACGAGCGACCACTTGCCGCGAGGCGAGCATGGCGGGTCGGTGCCGTTAACGTGAGAGAGGCCCACGTCACCCCGTGACGTGGGCCTCTTTGCTGTGGCTGTGACATCTCGTATGGTGGAAGTCGTTTTCCGAAGTAGCCGCCGCCCGCGAACAAAATGTTCGCAATGCCGGGCGGCTACCGCGTACTCCGCGGTAGGTGCGACGATCGGACGGCAAATTCAGCCACACGGTGAAAGCAGAGGAAGTCGGCCATGGCAACGGCGCCCAGCGTCTCCTACTCGATGACGGTCCGGCTGGAGGTGCCCGCGAGCGGAACCGCGGTCTCCCAGCTCACCACGGCCGTCGAGTCCCACGGAGGCTCGGTGACCGGCCTCGACGTCACGGCTTCCGGCCACGAGAAGCTCCGTATCGACGTCACCATCGCGGCGAGCTCTACGGCCCACGCCGACGAGATCGTCCAGCAGCTGCGCACCATCGAGGGCGTCTCGCTCGGCAAGGTCTCCGACCGTACCTTCCTGATGCACCTCGGCGGCAAGATCGAGATGTCGTCGAAGCACCCGATCCGCAACCGTGACGACCTCTCGATGATCTACACCCCCGGTGTCGCCCGCGTCTGCCAGGCCATCGCCGACAACCCCGAGGACGCCCGCCGGCTGACCATCAAACGCAACAGCGTCGCGGTGGTCACCGACGGCTCCGCCGTCCTCGGCCTCGGCAACATCGGCCCCAAGGCCGCCCTGCCCGTCATGGAGGGCAAGGCGGCCCTCTTCAAGCGCTTCGCCGGCATCGACGCCTGGCCGCTGTGCCTGGACACCCAGGACACCGACGCCATCGTGGAGATCGTCAAGGCCATCGCCCCCGGGTTCGCCGGCATCAACCTGGAGGACATCTCCGCCCCCCGCTGCTTCGAGATCGAGGCGCGGCTGCGTGAGGCCCTGGACATCCCGGTCTTCCACGACGACCAGCACGGCACCGCCATCGTGGTGCTCGCCGCGCTCACCAACGCGCTGCGCGTCGTCGGCAAGAAGACCGAGGACGTCCGGGTCGTGATGTCCGGCGCCGGCGCGGCCGGCACCGCCATCCTCAAGCTGCTGATCGCGGCCGGTGTCCGGCACGCCGTCGTCGCCGACATCCACGGTGTGGTGCACGCCGGCCGTACCGACCTGGTCGACGCCGACCCGGACTCGCCGCTGCGCTGGATCGCCGACAACACCAACCCCGAGGGCGTCACCGGCACCCTCAAGGAGGCCGTGGTCGGCGCGGACGTCTTCATCGGCGTCTCCGCGCCCAACGTCCTGGGCGGCGAGGATGTCGCGAAGATGGCCGAGGGCGCGATCGTGTTCGCACTCGCCAACCCGGACCCCGAGGTCGACCCGGCCGTCGCCCGGCAGACCGCCGCCGTGGTGGCCACCGGCCGCTCCGACTTCCCCAACCAGATCAACAACGTCCTGGTGTTCCCCGGAGTCTTCCGCGGCCTCCTGGACGCCCACTCCCGTACGGTGAACACCGAGATGATGCTGGCCGCGGCCGGAGCCCTCGCGGACGTCGTCCTGGAGGACGAGGTCAACCCGAACTACATCATCCCCAGCGTCTTCAACGAGAAGGTCGCGGGCGCGGTGGCCGGTGCGGTCCGGGAGGCCGCGAAGAGCGGTGACCCGGCTGTGACGGCCACCACGGCGGTCTGAGTACGGCGCGTCGCTGGACACGCCGTCGTTGGGGCCCCCATAGGGTGGCGGGCAGCAAGCGACCGCCGTCCTGTGGGGCCGGCCCGGAGCGGGAATGATACGGAGCGTCACCACTAACGAGGCAGTGGCGCTTTTCGTGTGACCCTCCTGGGTGCCGGATTGGCTTTACCGCCGCAGGTGGGGGCAGGATGCGTAATCGGGCGCGAGGGTCTGGCACCAGACCCGGGTCCGGGGACTGTCCGAGGACCCTGGCAGCATCGGCTTCGATCTCACGCCTCATTGGCAAGAAGAACACGGGAGTACAAACATGAACCGCAGTGAGCTGGTGGCCGCTCTGGCCGATCGCGCCGAGGTGACCCGCAAGGACGCCGACGCCGTTCTGGCCGCCCTCGCCGAGGTGACCGGCGAGGTCGTCGCCAAGGGCGACGAGAAGGTCACCATCCCCGGCTTCCTGACCTTCGAGCGCACCCACCGTGCCGCTCGCACCGCGCGCAACCCGCAGACCGGCGACCCGATCCAGATCCCGGCCGGCTACAGCGTGAAGGTCTCCGCGGGCTCCAAGCTCAAGGAAGCCGCCAAGGGTAAGTAAGACCCTCAGCACGGCATGACAGGGCGGCCATCCCTTCGGGGTGGCCGCCTTTTCGTGTGCCGGGGCGCCCGCAGGGCCGGTCTGGCGTCGTACGGGGCGGCCTCCGCCGTGACGGGGGCGGGCCGGTGCCCGCGAGGCGGTCTGTGCCCGCCCCGGAGGGGCTGGGTGGGGTGAACGGGAAGCCCGCGGGTCTACGTCCGTCAGGCGGGCCGCCACGGCCGTACGGGGGGCTGGTACACGGTGCGGCACGGTCGGGCCCGTGCGCGGCGGGGCCGTGTGCGGGCGGCGTACCCGTCCCGGCGCCGGGCCCTCATACGCTTGTCCGCCCTCACGGCACCGAACTACCTTGCCGGGGTGGATCTCTTCTCACGCTCCTGGACGGCGCTGCGAGCGGTGGTCGCCGGACTCCCGGACGCGGACTTCGCCCGGCCGTGCGGCTGCACCGGCTGGCTCGTGCGGGACCTGGTGTGCCATCTGGTCATCGACGCCCAGGATGTCCTGATCACCTTGGTGAGCCCCGCCGAAACGGAACCCACCCGCGACGCGGTGACCTACTGGGATGTCTCGGCCACGCCGCCGACCGGTGACGACCCGCTCGACGCGCTGACCGTCCGGCTGGCCGCCGCCTACCAGGAGCCGTGGCTGCTCAGGTTCCACCTGGACGACCTCGGCTCCGCGGCCGGCCGTGCCGCCGAACTCGCCGATCCGGACCGCCGGGTCGGCACCCGCGGAGAGGTCCTCACCACGGGCGAGTACCTCTCCGCGTACGTCCTGGAGTGGACGCTGCACCACCTCGACCTGATCGCGCATCTGCCCGACGCGGCGGAACCGCCGGCGGAGGGGCTCGCCCGGTCCCGCGCGATGCTGGAGCAGATCGCCGGGGCCGCGTTCCCCGCGTCGTTCTCCGACCAGGACGCGCTGCTGGTCGGCACCGGACGGCGGGCCCCGACCGAGGCGGAGCAGGCCGAACTGGGCGCATTGGCCGGGAAACTCCCGCTGTACCTCGGGTGCGCGCCCGAATAAGCGGGACGGTGTCAGCGCTGCGCCACGGGGCGCGGGACCGCCGTGCGCGGCGACTGCCGGACGGCACGCAGCCGGGACCGCCGGGCGCACCCGGTCCCGGAGCCATCGGGCGGTACCCCTCCGGGCACCGCCCCTTCGGCGCGGCTCAGTTGGGCAGGGCGCCGTTCGGCAGCTCTACATCGGCGCCGAGTTCGACCAGCTTCTCCATGAAGTTCTCGTAGCCGCGGTTGATCAGGTCGATGCCGTGCACCCGGGAGGTGCCCTGGGCCGCCAGCGCCGCGATCAGATACGAGAAGCCGCCGCGCAGGTCGGGGATGACCAGGTCGGAGCCCTGGAGCTTGGTGGGCCCGGAGACGACCGCGGAGTGCAGGAAGTTGCGCTGGCCGAAGCGGCAGGCGGAGCCGCCCAGGCACTCCCGGTAGAGCTGGATGTGCGCGCCCATCTGGTTGAGCGCGGAGGTGAAGCCGAGCCGGGACTCGTAGACCGTCTCGTGCACGATCGACAGGCCCGACGCCTGGGTCAGCGCGACGACCAGCGGCTGCTGCCAGTCGGTCTGGAAGCCGGGGTGGACATCGGTCTCCAGGGCGATGGCGTTGAGCAGACCGCCCGGGTGCCAGAAGCGGATGCCCTCGTCGTCGATCTCGAAGGCGCCGCCGACCTTGCGGAAGGTGTTGAGGAAGGTCATCATCGACCGCTGCTGCGCGCCGCGGACGTAGATGTTGCCCTCGGTGGCCAGCGCCGCGGACGCCCAGGAGGCCGCCTCCAGGCGGTCCGGGAGGGCGCGGTGGTTGTAGCCGTCGAGTTTGTCGACACCGGTGATCCGGATCGTCCGGTCGGTGTCCATGGAGATGATCGCGCCCATCTTCTGCAAGACGCAGATGAGGTCCTCGATCTCCGGTTCCACGGCGGCGTTCGACAGCTCGGTGACGCCCTCGGCCAGGACGGCGGTCAGCAGCACCTGTTCGGTCGAGCCGACCGACGGGTACGGCAGCCGGATCTTGGTGCCACGCAGTCGGTGCGGCGCCTCCAGATACTGCCCGTCGGCGCGCTTCTCGATCGTCGCGCCGAACTGGCGCAGCACGTCGAAGTGGAAGTCCACGGGCCGGCCGCCGATGTCGCAGCCGCCCAGGCCGGGGATGAAGGCGTGGCCGAGGCGGTGCAGCAGTGGGCCGCAGAACAGGATCGGGATCCGGGAGGAGCCCGCGTGCGCATCGATGTCCGCGACGTTGGCGCTCTCCACGTGCGACGGGTCGAGGATCAGCTCGCCCGGCTCGTCACCCGGGCGCACCGTGACGCCGTGCAGCTGGAGCAGCCCGCGCACCACGCGTACGTCGCGGATGTCGGGCACGTTGCGCAGTCGGCTGGGGCCGCTCCCGAGGAGGGCGGCGACCATGGCCTTGGGCACAAGGTTCTTCGCGCCGCGAACCCGGATCTCGCCCTCGAGCGGGGTGCCGCCGTGGACAAGCAGTACGTCGTCAGTAGAGACGGTCATGGATCTCGCGTTCCTGGAGACGGGCAGGGGCCAAGCTGAAATGGTAAGGGCGCCGGGGGGTGTGCCCGTAGGCCCGTGCACGCTTTGCACATGTAATGGCTTTGTCACAACACGCTCCGCTACGATCAGTCTTTGCTCTGTAATCGCCCTTTGAGGGAATTGCCGGGGAATGTCGTCAATGGACGGTCCGGCGCCAACGGTGTGCGCCGGTGCTGCCGCCGTACGCCCTGCCCTGCTCTCACGCGGGTCCCGGCGTTGACTCCCCGCTCCGGGCAGAAGTGCGGGATCATGTGGCCATGACCGAGGTGTCCTCGCTCACAGGGCGGCTACTCGTCGCGACGCCCGCGCTCGCCGATCCGAATTTCGACCGCGCGGTGGTGCTGCTCCTCGACCACGACGAGGAGGGCTCCCTCGGCGTGGTCCTGAACCGCCCCACCCCGGTCGGGGTGGCGGACATCCTCGCGCCCTGGGCCGCACTGGCCGGTGAGCCGGGAGTGGTCTTCCAGGGCGGACCGGTGTCGCTGGACTCGGCGCTCGGGGTGGCCGTGGTGCCCGGCGGGCTGTCCGGTGAGGGCGGTATCCCGTCGGTGGACAGCGGCGCCCGCCCCCGTGACGACGCCGTGGAGGTCGCCGGCGCACCGGCCGCGGACCGGGCGGGCGTCCAGTCGGGTGACGAGCCGCTGGGCTGGCGCAGGGTGCACGGCGCGATCGGCCTGGTCGATCTGGAGGCGCCTCCGGAACTGCTCGCGGCGGTGCTCGGCAGTCTGCGGATCTTCGCCGGGTACGCGGGCTGGGGGCCGGGCCAGTTGGAGGACGAACTGGTCGAGGGCGCCTGGTACGTGGTCGAATCCGAGCCCGGCGACGTCTCCTCGCCGGACCCGGAGCAGCTGTGGCGCGCGGTGCTGCGTCGCCAACGCAATGAGCTGGCCATGGTGGCCACCTACCCGGACGATCCGTCGCTGAACTGATCGTCGCCGGGGCGGGACTGAACCCGCCCGCCCGGGGCGACGGGCGGCCGGTGCCTCATGACCCCGATTTTGTTGACGACTTGATTATTGTGACGGCTTCGTCATGGGGGATTGTCAGCCCCCGTCGCTATGGTGCGGGATGACAGGGGACGGTGCGCGGCCGCGTCGGCGGGGCCGCGCTGGACACACGGGGAGAGGCCATGCACAGGCCGAGCGTGCCCGAGGATCTGGACCACCCGGCGCGCCTGTGGGCGCGCGCCGCGACGCTGGCGGTAGTGGCGGCCGCCGTGGACGACGGGGACGAATTCTCCTGGAGCGACCAGGGATTGCAGTGCTGGAACGTCGGCGGAAGCTACTGGTGGCGGCTGAAGATGTTCGAGGGCGGCCGGGCCCTGCTGTGCGGCCAGGACTCCGACGGCAGTCACACGCACAGCGGAGGCCGGCAGATCGACTTCCTGGACGGCGGCCCCGCGTGGCTGCCTTGGGAGGAGCTGCGGGAGGACGCCGACGGCAATCTCTTCGGCTTCGTCTACTGGTGGCAGGACGGCGCCTGGGCCCGCGCGCCGTACCCCGGGAAGATGCCGGACGACGGCCTGGAGACGGCCATGAGCTGGGTCGCGCCCGGTGACGACGCGGTCCGGGAGATCGCCGAGGACCTCATGGCCCGTACGGAGACCGAGGTCGATGCGGTGGGCGCGGTCCGCGCCTTCCTCACCGCCGCCGAGGCCCGCACGGTCGGCGCCCAGGACATCGCCACCCTGCTCGACACGGTCTGCGGTCAGGACACCTGGTACGAGGTCCGGCCGGACGCCGCGCTGGCGTTCGCCACGGAGCTGGGGCTGACGGCCGGGGACCGGGGCGGGATGGCGGTGGCTTCGTAGCCGGCCGGGCAGCGCGGCCGGTTCGGTGCTGGGCCGGCCGGTGCTCGGGGCCGGGCCGGCGCCGTACGCGCTGCCCCGGGTGGCGGCGGGTGGCGGCCACCGGGTCCGGCGCTCCTCCTGGCGGTGGGCCGACGCTCCCGGGTTGTCGCGCGCGTGAGTACCCTTGGCTGTTATGAGCACTGTTGAGCCCGAGCGCGGGGCAGGTACGGGGACCCTCGTAGAGCCGACACCGCAGGTGTCGCACGGCGACGGCGACCACGAGCGCTTCGCCCATTACGTCCAGAAAGACAAGATCATGGCGAGCGCGCTCGACGGTACCCCCGTCGTCGCGCTGTGCGGCAAGGTCTGGGTTCCGGGTCGCGACCCGAAGAAGTACCCGGTCTGCCCCATGTGCAAGGAGATCTTCGAGTCCATGGGCGCCGGTGGCGACAAGGACAAGGGCGGCAAGGACGGCGGCAAGAAGTAGCCGCGGCGGACCGTGCCCCCCCCCGGGCCGGTCCTGCCCGTCCGTCAGCGCATGAGCCCGGCCGCGCGCCCGGCCGTACGCGCTCAGCTCCTGCCATGAGCACAGCGGAGCCGCAGGACACGGTCCTCGTCCTGCGGCCGCGCCACCCCGCCTCGGGTACGGGCCCGGATCCCTCGCGGACCGGGCCCGTCCGCGTGCCCGGCCGCGCCTTCGGGTGAAACGGGCGCACGGTCCGCAGCCGCCGCACCGGACCGGGGAACGGCCGCCGTCCCGGCACCCGGGCGCACAACCGCCCATGGGCGCCCCGGAATTACCCGACCCGCGCCCCTGCTCCTCTTTCCGGCTCCCCGCTTCCCGCTCCTTGCTTCCCGCTCTTGCTCTCCGCGTACGCGGGCAGGTCTCTGCGTACGCGGGCAGTCTTCTCCGTGCGCGGGCAGGTCTTCTGCATACGCGTCGCTGGTCTTCTGCGTACTCCACAGGCCGGAACGGTCCCGGGCCGGCCGGTCGGCACGGTGAAGGATGGACGGTATGCCGGATACGTACCTCACCCCCACGGCACCGGGCGGCGGCCTGGTCCCGGCACCGCTGAGCATCGACGGGCCCGGCCGCGGCACCGTCCGGCTGGGCGCGGACACCGCGTTGGCGGCCGGGCCCGGTACCGAGGACACCGCGCGCTGGCTGCGCGACACCCTCGGCGCGGCCTTCGGTCTCCCGCTGCCGCCCGGCTCCGGCACGGCGCCGGACACCCTCGCCCTCGCCCTCGACCCGGCCCTGCCCCCGGAGGGCTACCGGCTGGCGGCCGACGCCCGTTGGGGCGTACGGATCACCGGCGGCGGCCCGGCCGGCGTCTTCTGGGGAGCGCAGACGCTGCGGCAGCTCCTAGGACCGCACGCCTTCCGCCGGGCGCCGCTCGCACCGGGGTGCCCGGCCGTCCTGCCGGAACAGACCATCGAGGACGGCCCCCGCTTCGCCTGGCGCGGCATGCTGCTGGACGTCGCCCGGCACTTCCTGCCCAAGGACGGGGTGCTGCGCACTCTCGACCTGCTCGCCGCCCACAAGCTCAATGTCCTGCACCTCCACCTCACTGATGACCAGGGCTGGCGGATCGAGATCAGGCGCTACCCGAAGCTGACCGAGGTCGGCGCCTGGCGGGAGCGCACCAAACTCGGCCACCGTGCCTCTCCGTTGTGGGACGAGCGCCCGCACGGCGGCTACTACACCCAGGACGACCTCCGCGAGATCGTCGCCTACGCCGCCCAGCGGCATATCACCGTCGTCCCCGAGATCGACATCCCCGGACACTCGCAGGCCGCCATCGCCGCGTACCCCGAACTCGGCAACACCGACGCCATCGACACCACCTCCCTGAAGGTCTGGGACACGTGGGGCGTCAACCCCAACGTACTGGCCCCCACTGACACCACCCTGCGGTTCTACGAGCACGTCCTGGACGAGGTCCTCGGCCTCTTCCCCTCGCCGTTCGTGCACATCGGCGGCGACGAGTGCCCCAAGGACCAGTGGCGGGCATCCGCCACCGCCCAGGCGCGGATCGCCGAACTGTCGCTGGCCGACGAGGACGAACTACAGAGCTGGTTCATCCGGCACTTCGACCGCTGGCTCACCGGCCGCGGCCGGCGGCTGATCGGCTGGGACGAAATCCTGGAGGGCGGACTGGCCCCGGGCGCCGCGGTCTCCTCCTGGCGCGGCTACGCGGGCGGTATCGCAGCCGCGAAATCCGGCCATGACGTCGTCATGTGTCCCGAGCAGCAGGTGTATCTGGATCACCGTCAGCACCCCTCCCCGGACGAGCCGGTGCCGATCGGCTTCGTACGGACCCTGGAGGACGTCTACCGCTTCGAGCCGGTACCACCGGAGCTCACGGCCGAGCAGGCCGCGCACGTCCTGGGCACCCAGGCCAATGTCTGGACCGAGGTCATGGACAGTCAGCAGCGCCTCGACTACCAGGTCTTTCCCCGGCTGGCCGGGTTCGCCGAGGTCGCCTGGTCCCGGCTGCCCGCCCCGGCCGCGCGCGACTACCAGGACTTCACCCGGCGGATGGCTGCCCACTACACCCGCCTCGACGCCCTCGGTGTCGGCTACCGCCCGCCCGGCGGCCCCCTCCCGTGGCAGAAACGCCCCGGCGTGCTCGGACGCCCGATCGACGGGGCGCCCCCAAACGTGTGAGCCCGGAGGCAAGGAAGGCGCTCGTGCGGCCGGTCCCTGGGACGGTGGTGCGGTACGGCGGTTCCCCCGCGCCGCCGTACCGCACCACCGCCGCAACGACGGTGTGCGCCCCGCCGGACGCCTCCGCCGACGCACCGCAGCGCAGTTCCGCACCGCCGCGGCGGCCGAAACCGGACCAGCAGCCTGTTCGGGGACGGATCGTCCCTTCGTGGACCCTCGCGCCGGGGGCCCGGGAAGATGTGCCAGAGTTGCCACGTCCGGGCTGTGAGCACGTACCGTACGGCGGAGCGGAACTGCCGGGACACCGGGGAAGGGGCAGCTGGCTTGACCACGCACGCACCGCACGCGTCGCACACGGTGACGTTGCCGGACTCGCTCGACGAGGCGGTGGCGGCGCTCACCGCCATGCCCGCCGCCGTGCCCGTCGCGGGCGGCACCGATCTCATGGCGGCGGTCAACGCCGGACTCCTCAGACCCGCGGCCCTGGTGGGCCTCGGCCGGATCAGCGAGATCCGGGGCTGGCAGTACCTGGACGGCCATGCGCTGCTCGGTGCCGGCCTGACCCTCGCCCGTATGGGACGACCCGACTTCGCCGCCCTGATCCCCGGACTGGCCGCCGCCGCCCGCGCGGCCGGCCCGCCGCAGGTCCGCAACGCCGGCACCCTCGGCGGCAACATCGTGACCTCCGCCCCCACGGGCGACACCCTCCCGGTGCTCGCCGCCCTGGAGGCCACGGTGATCATCGCCGGCCCCAAGGGCAGCCGCCGCGAGATCCCGGTCAGCCACCTGCTGGCCGGCCGGGAGATGCTGAGCCCCGGCGAACTCGTCGGCTTCGTACGGGTGCCGCTGCTGCACGCCCCGCAGGCATTCCTCAAGGCCACCGGCCGCACCGGCCCCGGGCGTGCCACCGCCTCGGTGGCGCTCGTCCTGGACCCGGCCCGGCGCGGGGTGCGCTGCGCGGTGGGCGCGGTCGCCGCCATGCCGCTGCGCCCCCTGGAGGCCGAGCAGTGGGTGGCCTCGCTCATCGACTGGGACGGCGAACGCGGCCTGGTGCCCGAGGCGCTGACGGCCTTCGGCGACTATGTCGCGGCCGCCTGCATCCCGGACCCGGCACCACCCGAGGACGGTTCGGAACCGGCCACCCTGCCGCCCGCCGCCCTGCACCTTCGCCGTACGGTGGCAGCCTTGGCCCGCCGCGCACTCGGGAGGGCGCTCTCATGAGCGAGCGCAGTGCGGGGGCCGCCCCGGTCGGAGACCGGTGGATCGTCATCGAAAGGTGCGCGCCTCGCGAATGCGAGGCCGGGCGAAGTGAGGGCTCGGCATGAGCGACGCAGACAACCGCCATCCGTACCAGCCGCACCCTGAACAGGGCTGGCAGCCGCTGCCCCAGGGCGGCGAGTACGAGTCGGAGGCGACGGCCTTCGTGCAGCTCCCGGAGGGCTTCACCACCGGGGTGTACGGCGGCGGGTCGCCCCGGTACAACACCCCGGGCCCCGAGCCGCTCGCCGCACCCGGCCATGGCTACACCCCGCCCTCCTCCTTCGGCTCGCACCCCGACACCCCGCCGGCCGCGGACGCGGGCGGCGACCCCTCGACCACCGCCCAGTGGACGATGCCCTTCGCGGACTCCTCGGCCGGTTACGCGGACCCGGCCGCCGGATATCCCACCCACACGGGGCACGCGCCCCACCACGACCCCTCCGCGGGCTACCAGGGCGGCGCGCCCGAGGCGGCCCAGCCCTGGGGCGGCGACGCCGTGGACTGGCCCGTGGCGGGCAGCCCGGAGGCGGGCGCCACCGGCTCCTGGTCGGTCCCCGCGGCGGCGGACGACGGACTGGAGGAGTCCGGCGAGTACCTGGTCGGCGAGGACGGTCTGACGGGTCATACGGGACTTACGGGCGGCCACCCGGGCCTCCCCGGCCATCCGGGGCATCCAGGCCATCCTGGGCATCCGGGTGTTACGGGGCACGGTGCCGCCGACGGCTACCACGGCGGCGGATACCCGGGCGCCGGTGCGTACGGGGACGCCGGGAACGCGGCGGACGCGGGCGAGTCCGCCCCGACCGGGCACTGGAACTTCACCACCGGGCTGAGCGCCACGAGCGCGCCGGAGACGCACCCGGGGGAGGCGCAGGACGCGGCGCACGGCGGAGCTGCGCACGACCCCTTCGGCGGCCCTGAGGACGCCCCGTACGCGCACGAGGGCGGTCTGCCGGGGCACGGCACCGAGCCGGGCGGCGAACTGCGCGGAGACGGCGGCCCGTCGGCCGGCGACCCGTACGTCACGGGCGCGGGCGGCCGGAACGCCGGGGCCGGCGACGCGACCGGACACTGGTCGCTGCCCGCCGACGCGCTCGCCCAGTGGCCGCCGCCCGCGGAGCCGGCGCAGCCGTCGCACGACGCGGCACCGCACCCGCAGGAGGCCGCGGAACGTCCCGACGGGGCGGCGGACGCGACCGGCGGGGGCGGCTGGACGATCCCGGTGGCCGAGGGCGAACCGCACGAGCACTCCGGCGAGTTCGCGCGCCTCGATGCGACCGGGCGGCCCGCCTCGCCCGCCGTCCAGGAGGCCGACGGCGCGGCGGACGCTCCGACGGAGACCGCGGAGCCCACCACGCACACCGAGCCCGCTGCGCACACCGAGCCCGCTGCGCACCACGAGTCTGCTGCGCACCACGAGCCCGACGAGTTCGCGGACCGCACCGGCACCGCCGGCCCGGTGGACGCCACCGGCGAACGCGCGGAGCCACACGACACCACTGCCGCCAACGCCGCCGGTTCGCCCGGCGCCGCCGCCGAGCACCCTGCTGACCGGACCCCCGCCGCTACCGAGGAGCCCACAGAGACCGGGGCACCCACGGGGGCCGACGCGGGCGCCGAGGACCACGCCGGCCTCGTCGAGGGGCTCGCCGCCGCCGCGCAGACCTCCGACCTCGCGGCCGACCCCGGCTTCGACGACCACGACGAACACCCCGCCGCCTCCTACGTCCTGCGCGTGAACGGCATCGACCGGCCGGTCACCGACGCCTGGATCGGCGAGTCGCTGCTCTATGTGCTGCGCGAGCGGCTCGGACTGGCCGGCGCCAAGGACGGCTGCTCACAGGGCGAGTGCGGAGCCTGTTCCGTCCAGGTGGACGGCCGCCTGGTGGCGTCCTGCCTGGTGCCCGCGGCCACCACGGCGGGCAGTGAGGTCCGTACCGTCGAGGGGCTCGCGGAGAACGGTGTGCCCTCCGACGTGCAGCGCGCGCTCGCCGCGTCAGGGGCGGTGCAGTGCGGCTTCTGCGTACCGGGGATGGCGATGACCGTCCACGACCTCCTGGAGGGCAACCACGCCCCCAGCGAGCTGGAGACCCGCAAGGCGCTGTGCGGCAACCTGTGCCGCTGCTCCGGCTACCGGGGAGTGCTGGACGCCGTCGGCGAGGTCGTCAAGGCCCGTGTGGAGGCCGCCGAGGCCGGCTACGCGCCCGCGGACGAACCGGACGGGGCGGCGCCCGCGGACACCGCCCGCATTCCCCACCAGGCGGGCCCCGCCGACGAAACGGGCCACGCCCCGCACGACCACGATCGGCACACGGGAGGCTCCGCATGAGGGAGCACAGCATGGGGGGCTCCCCGGCCGGAGGCCGGGGGAGCATCGGGGAGCGGCGCGCGCCGAGCGTAAGCGGGGCCGGGCGAAGCGAGGTTTCGGCATGAGTGGCACGTCCGACGGCGCGGGCGCCGTCACCGCGACCCCCGCGGCGGGTGTCCCGGTCCCCGACGAGCCGCCGCCGCACGGCCTGGGCGTCTCGCTGCCGCCCGCCGACGCGCCGGCGAAGACCGAGGGCACCTTCCCGTACGCCGCCGACCTGTGGGCCGAGGGGCTGCTGTGGGCGGCGGTGCTGCGCTCGCCGCACCCGCGCGCGCGGATCCTGTCCATCGACACCAAGCACGCGGTGGAGATGCCGGGCGTACGCGTCGTCGTCACGCACGAGGACGTCCCCGGTGACGCGGGGCACGGGCGGGGCACCGCCGACCGCCCGGTGTTCGCCAAGGACGAGGTCCGCCACCACGGGGAGCCGATCGCCGCGGTGGCCGCCGAGCACCCCGACACGGCACGGCTGGCCGCCGCCGCCATCGCCGTCGAATACGAGGTCCTGGACGCGGTCACCGATCCCCAACTGGCCTTCGAGGCCGAGCCGCTGCACCCGGACGGCAACCTCATCCGGCACATCCCGCTCCGCTTCGGCGACGCCGAGGCCGTCGGCGAGGTGATGGTCGAGGGGCTCTACCGGATCGGCCGGCAGGACCCGGCGCCCATCGGGGCCGAGGCCGGGCTCGCGGTGCCGCGCCCCGATGGCGGCGTGGAGATCTACACCGCCTCCACGGACCCGCACACCGACCGCGATCTGGCCGCCGCCTCCTTCGGCCTCGAACCGGAGCAGGTCAAGGTCGTGGTGACCGGCGTCCCCGGCGCCACCGCCGACCGCGAGGACCCCGGCATCCAGCTCTCGCTCGGCCTGCTGGCGCTGCGTACGGGCTGCCCCGTCAAGCTCGCCGCCACCCGGGAGGAGTCCTTCCTCTCGCACGCCCACCGCCACCCCACGCTGCTGCGCTACCGCCACCACGCGGACGCCGACGGCAAGCTGGTCAAGGTGGAGGCGCAGATCCTCATGGACGCCGGCGCCTACGCCGACACCTCCGCCGACGCGCTCGCCGCCGCGGTGTCGTTCTCCTGCGGCCCGTACGTCGTCCCGCACGCCGTCGTCGACGGCTGGGCGGTCCGCACCAACAACCCGCCGTCCGGCCATGTGCGCGGCGAGGGCGCGATGCAGGTCTGCGCCGCCTATGAGGGCCAGATGGACAAGCTGGCCGCCCGACTGGGCCTGGAGCCCGACGAGATCCGGCTGCGCAACGTCATGGCCACCGGCGATCTGCTCCCCACGGGGCAGACCGTGACCTGCCCCGCCCCGGTCGCCGAACTTCTGCACGCCGTCAAGGAAGCGCCGCTTCCCGAGCTGCCCAAGGACGCGCCCGAAGCGGAATGGCTGCTGCCGGGCGGGCCCGAAGGGGCGGGCGAGCCGGGCGCGGTACGCCGGGGCGTCGGCTACGGGCTGGGCATGGTGCACATGCTCGGCGCGGAGGGCACCGATGAGGTCTCCACCGCGACCGTCAAGGTCAGCGGCTCGGCCGCCACCGTCATCTGCGCCGCCGTCGAGACCGGCTCCGGATTCTCCACGCTGGCGCGGCAGATCGTGCAGGAGACGCTCGGCATCGAGGACGTGCAGGTCGCGGGCGTCGACACCGACCAGCCGCCGGCCGGAGCGGCCTGCCACGGGCGGCACACCTGGGTCTCCGGCGGCGCCGTCGAGCGCGCCGCCAAGATGGTCCGCACCCAGCTGCTCCAGCCGCTGGCCCACAAGTTCGGGATGTCCACCGAGCTGCTTCAGATCAACGACGGCAAGATCACCTCGTACGACGGGGTGCTCAGCACGACCGTCACGGAGGCCCTGGACGGCAAGGAACTGTGGGCCACCGCCCAGTGCCGGCCGCATCCGACCGAGCCGCTGGACGAGAGCGGCCAGGGCGATGCGTTCGTCGGCCTCGCCTTCTGCGCGATCCGCTGCGTCGCCGATGTCGACATCGAGCTCGGCACCATCCGGGTCGTGGAGATGACCGTCGCCCAGGATGTGGGCCGGGTGCTCAACCCCCGCCAGCTGCGGGCCCGTATCGAGGCCGGGGTCACCCAGGGCATGGGCGCCGCCCTGATGGAGAATTTGCGTACCACCCGCGGCCAGGTCCGCCACCCCGACCTGACCGGTTACGCACTGCCGACCGCCTTGGACGCCCCCGAGATCCGCATCGTCAAACTGGTCGAGGAGCGCGACGTGATCGCCCCCTTCGGCGCCAAGCCCGCCAGCGCGGTCCCGGTCGTCACCTCACCCGCCGCCGTGGCCTCCGCGGTCCGCGCCGCCACCGGCCGCCCCATCGGCCGCCTCCCGATCCGCCCCCAGGCGGCGGTGGCGCAGGTGGTGCAGCAGTAGGAGCGGGATGGGGCGAGGCGAGGCGGGGCGGTTGGGGCCGCGCGCCTTTGGGGTTGGCTGCTCGCCCCCTTGGGTTTTTCCCCGCCGCCCACCCCCCTTCGGGGGGTGGGCGGGTGTATGTGGGTCGGTTTCAGGTGGCGCGCGTACGTGGGGGTTTGGGGGTGGGGGGCGCGCCTGTGCCTGTGGACGGGGCGTGGGGGTGCGTGGCTGGGGCCTGGGCGTGCGTGTGTGAGGGTGCGGCGTGGGCGGGGCGTGCGTTGGGGGTGCGACGTGGGCGGGCGCCTGCGTGTGGCTGGGGCGTGGGCGGGCGCCTGCGTGCGGGTGTGGCGTGGGGCGTCCTGCGCGCTGAACCGATGCGTGGCGGGTGCGGCGTGGAGCTTCCCGCGTACTGAGCCGATGCGCGGGGCCGATGATCGTGCACCAAAGTTGCCAGGTGTGGTGTCCGTGCGCCGACGCCGCTGTGGCCGGTGGTCGTGGCGGATCGGTGTGCGTGAGTGGCTGCGTATCCGTTCCGGGCTGGGTGGGTGCCTCGTGCCGGCTTTCTCTGGGATCGGGCGATGACCTGGGGTTTCACGGTCCGTCACGGAGATTGTCAGTGGGGTCACTTAGAGTGATTTCCGGTGGGCGGGATGGCGTCGTGCGAGGGGAGGGAAACGGCCTTGTGGGGGCAAACGGCTTGCGGGGAGCGGGAATTGGAGGATGCTGGGGCGGCCGGAGTGGGCGCCGGGCTGTCGTGGGGATCGCGGGGATCGCAGGGGTTCGCGAGGTCGAGGGGGAGCGGGATGCCGCAGGAGTGGGCGGGGGAGTCCGGGCGGGACCGGGCTGTGGAGCAGTACGTCCAGGAGTTGTTGGTGCGCCGGCCGGGCGGCCGGCCCGAGTTGCCTGCCACGCTGCTGCTGGGGCCGCGTGGCAGCGGTAAGACGACGGTGCTGCGCCATCTGGCGGACTGGGCCCGGCGGGCACCGGTGGCCCGGCTCGATCTGGCGGCGCTGGGCCAGGAGGGCCGTAAACCGATCGATGTGCTGGCCGCGTTGGTCTTCCAGCTCAACGAGAAGAAGAGGGACTTCCCCCGGCTGAGCTTCCCGGCGTTCGGGCTGCTGACGATCGCGGTCGCGGCGCGGATGGACGCGGCCGACCGGGACGCCGCCGTACGGCAGATGGAAGAGGCGCTGGTCGGACCGCCGGGCAGTCGGACGGAGGTGATCAACCAGCTTGCCACGTACGCCGCGACGGTCCTGGGCGCCCCGACCGCGGTCACCGCCGCGCTGCCGCTGCTGCCGGAGTGGCGGCGTCACTGGGTGCGGCTGCGGGTGCGCTGGCAGCTGGCGCGTATCCGGCGCCGCAGCCGTGGCGGCGGTTCCGTCGACGGCTTTCTGGTCGATCTCAACCAGCGTTACGGCGACCGCGAGGCGGCCGAGCGGCAGCGGGCCGAGGCGGTGCTCTTCGACGCCTTCCTGGACGATCTGCGGCGGGCGTACGGCTCGCGTGGCGGCGACAAGCGGCGTACGACGCAGTGTCTGGTGCTGCTGGACAACGTCGACAGTCCGCTGGGCAACGACTTCCTCAAGGCGCTGCTGGACGCCCGGCGGAAGGCCGGGGCGGCCGATCCGCTGTTGGTGCTCGCCACCGCCGGGAGCTATCCGGCGGCGCTGGAGGGCTTTGCGTTCGGGGGGCCGCGGCGGCCCGGTGCGCTGCCCGGCCGGTGGCCCGCGCAGGAGGAGCGGTTCGTTCCGGAGCAGGTCGTGAAGGGGCTGGTGGTGGGCCGGTTACGCGATCTGGTCCGGCACGAGGTCGAGCAGCAGGCCAAGGAGGCGCTGCGGTCGGCCGGCCGCCGGGTGCCGGTGCCGGCCGCCGACAACGGTGTGCAGTGGCTGGGCTGGGCGGTGCATGAGATCACCCGTGGCCATCCGGCGGGCACCGCACAGCTGTTGGCGGCCCTGCTGGAGTGCCCGGCGGACGCGGGCTGGGAGGCCCGGCTGCGGCAGGTCCTTCAGCCCTCCTCGGAGCTGGTCGACGCCCTGCTGGAGCGGCTGTTGCCGATCGATGCCAGCGGCGAGCTGATGCAGGCGCTGGCCCGGGGCGCGGCCGCCGTCGACCTGGCCCAGGCGCAGGCGGGCCGGGTGCTGTGGGACGAGTCGAGCGCCCGCGTCCAGGAGGAGTTCAACGACTTCTGTACGGACGTGCTGCGCACCATGCATCTCGACAGCGGTGACGAGGAGTCCGACGGCCGGACGGAAACTCCCCACCCGCTGCTGCGTCTGCTGTTGTTGCGACGGCTCGCCGCGGTCCCCGAGCCCGATGCCGGGGCGGGGGGAGCGGCCGGGGGCGGCGACGGGGCGGCCGGTGTCCGGGGACGGCGGACGGTGCATGCCGCGCTGCGGGACCGGGCGGCCGCCGCGGGGGAGGAGGCCACCGCCGCCTACCACGCGCTGGCGGGCGGCGATCTCGCCGCGGCGGCCGCCTATCTGGACGACGCGTTCGGCCGGGTCGCACCGGAGGAGTGGTGCGCCGACCTGTGCCGGCTGCGGCGCGCCCCGCTCGCCGAAACCGGCCCGGCCCTCGACCAGCCGTTGTGGGAGCGCTACGAGCGGCTGGTGGAGCACCTCGGCGAGGGTGCCGTGGAGCAGCGGCTGCGCACGATCACCCGGTTGCTCGCGGCGGTCTGGATCGGCCCCGAGCCGCCGGACGATCCCCGTACGGACCGGGTCGGCGATCCGTATCGCGATCCGCTCGGCGACCCCGGGGCCGAGTTGTACGGCGAGATCCAGGCCCGCTTCCACACCCTCGCCGTGCATGCCGACAGCGTGCCGTGGACCTCGGCGCTGCTGCGGAAGGCGAAGCAGTACGGAAAGGAGCCGTGGCTGTGAGCACCCGTGTCTTCGAACCGCCCCGGCCGCCGCGGCGCTGGGGCCTGTGGATCATCTCGGTGCTGGTGGCGGCGGCGGTCGTGGTCGCCGGCGTGGTGCAGATCGTCGAGACGAACGGACGGTGCGGGGAGGGCGTCCGTGAGGTGGCCGACGGCGAGTGCGTGGGCGTCACGGACGGTGCGTACGCCTTCGGGAACATGAAGGCGCTCAGCGGCAAGATACGCGCCGAGAACGCCAAGGTCGTCAAGTCCGGGGACCCCTCGGTCACCATCGCCTATCTGGAGGCCATGGCG
Source organism: Streptomyces sp. NPDC127097 (assembly GCF_042724075.1). Classification (NCBI taxonomy): domain Bacteria; kingdom Bacillati; phylum Actinomycetota; class Actinomycetes; order Kitasatosporales; family Streptomycetaceae; genus Streptomyces; species Streptomyces sp. NPDC127097. The sequence goes on from NZ_JBHXFI010000039.1 coordinate 77,142, forward strand.
GGCGGTTCCGCGGACCGCGGGCCGGAGGCCACCCGGCAGGCCGTCAGCGGCGCCTACCTCGCCCAGCGCACACTGAACGCCGAGCGCTCGACCCTCCCCAAGATACGGCTGCTGCTCGCCAACACCGGCCGCGGCGACCGCCATTGGCGCCCGGTCGTCGACCAGCTCATCGCCATGAAGGACAAGGAGCACCTGGTCGCGGTGGCGGGCTTCGGGCAGAGCAACGACCGGACGATGAGCGCCGTGAAGCGGCTGCGGGCCGCCGGGCTGCCGATGGTCGGGGCGACGGTGGCGGCGGACGGGCTGAGTTCCCGTACGGCCGGGTTCTACCGGGTCTCCTTCCCCAACCGCGACCAGACCGCGGCCGCCGCCGGCTACCTCAAGGAGCAGCAGCGCAGGCACCCCGGCTACCGCGTCCAGGTGATCCGGGACGGCAACGAGAAGGACGACTACAACACCTCGCTCTACGAGGACTTCTCGGCGGCGGCGCGGCGCGCGGGTCTCGACGTGGACGACGAGGTCATCCCGTTCCGTTCCGGGGAGGACGAGGAGGCGACGGCGGGCAACGCGCTGTCCCTGGTCGCCGACAAGGTCTGCGGCGGCCCGAAGCCGCCGGACGTGGTGTATTTCGCCGGCCGGGGGCGGGAACTGCGCCGGTTCATCGAGGCGGCCGGCGAGGGCGGCCGGCACTGCCGTACGACGGTGCTCTCCGGCTCCAGTGCGCTGGGCGTCTACTTCGACACCGGAGGCGACCGGCACCGCGCCGAGCTCGCCACCCTCGCCGCGCGCTGGAAGGACAGCCAACTGACCGTCTATTACACCGCGTTCACCCACCCCGCGATACCCAAGGAGGTCTACGGCGGCGCCGGGAACGGCCCGTTCGCGGGCTTCGAGCGGGCCTACCGCGAAGAGGTCGGCGGCCCCACCACCGACCTCGCCAGCGGCCAGGCGATGCTCGGCCATGACGCCACGTACACCATCGGCAAGGCGGCCCGGAACGCCGTCGGCGTCTACGGCACCCGCCAGGTCACCGCCCGTATGGTCCTGGCCCTGCTGGAGCAGACCAACGGCAGGTCCCGGGTCCGTGGCATCAGCGGCTACATAGCCTTCGACCCGGACACCGGCGAACCGGTGGAACGCCCACTGGCCCTGGTGGAACTGCGCCGCCCGACGGACTCCGGCGAGGCCGGCGACATCTACCGCTTCGTGGCCGCGCTGTCCGTCGGCCGGTAGGGGGCAGGAAGGGGGAGCGGTCCGGGCGGCGGCTTAGCCGGTGAAGAGCCGGGAGGCAGCGGGGGGCCCGAGCGCGATAGGGGCGCCGAGCGGACCGGTGGTGCCGCGCGGGCCCTCGGCGCCGAGCGCGTCCGGAGGCGGTCCCCACAGGGGTTGGGGCCGCCTCCGGACGCCGCACGGGGTCCCGTGCAGGGCACGGGACCCTGCGGGGCGTGGAGGCCGTGGCGGGATTCGAACCCACGTAACTCGCTTTGCAGGCGAGCCCCTGAACCACTCGGGCACACGGCCGGGGTGCGGTGCTGTCCCGACTGTAGGCCGCGGGGCGGGGGGCCCGGCAAGGGTGTGGGGCGGGGTGCCATGAGGTTGCAATGTGGGGAAACACGGGGAAACACGGGGTGCGGGGTTCGTGGAGACGGGCTGCGGGGGCGTCCCGGCGGGGGCCTCACGTCGCGTGCAGGAAGCCCTCCACCAGCGGTCCGAACACTTCCGGTTCGTCCACCCATGGGTAGTGGCCGACACCGTGCAGGGGGTGCACCTGGGCGTCGGGGAAGGAGGCGGCCACCAGTTCGCCCGCTTGCATGCCGGTCACGCCGTCCCGGTCGCCGGTGACCACCAGCACCGGGCAGATCACCTCGCGCAGCCCTGCCAGCAGGGTCAGCCGCAGCTGCTCGTCCACGCCCTGCCAGAAGCCGGCCCGTGGCACCGGTCCCAACTGCTCGCCCTCCGTGGCGGCATGGGCCCGCTGCGGTTCGTCCCAGCGGCCGTAGGCGAGCGGTGCCGCGGCGAACAGCAGCTCCCGTACCTCGCTCAGATCGGTGGCCTCGGTCAGCTGCTCCAGTGCTACCGAGGCTTCCGGCCACCACTCCTCGGCACGGCGGGCCTCGAAGATCTCCCGTGCGTCGTCGGGGAGTTCGCCCTGCAACCGGGAGCCGGGGCAGACCAGCACCAGCCGGGTCAGCCGCTGCGGGTACCCCGCCGCGTACGCCTGCGCGACAGCGGCGCCCGCGTCGTGCGCGAGCAGCGCGAACCGCTCCAGGCCCAGATGCGCCCGGAGCGCCTCCAGGTCCTCGGCGAGCTGCGGGAAGGCATAGCGGGCCGGGTCGGCGGCGGACGGGGAGGCGCCGGTGCCGCGGCTGTCGGGAAGGATCAGCTGCCGGTGCACGGCCAGGCCGCCGAGGTCGCCCAGATAGGCGGCGTCCCGCCCGGGTCCGCCGGCCAGGCACACCAGGGGCGGCAGCGGGGAGTCGGCCGGGCCGAGCACGCGGTAGTGGAGCTCGGCATCGTCGTACGTACGGAAGTGCGGCATATGGACAGCCTGCCCGACGTGTGGCGATGCAGGCGGGGCGGCGGGCGGCGGCGGGGCGACGGCGGTCCGGGCGGGCTCGGCGGCGTAGGACCGATGACCGAGCCGATCCCCGTCCTCCGCCAGGGGCGTCACCGTCGTACGGCCCTTACGGTGGCCCGATGACCGCTGACCGCTCGCACGACATCGGCACCGGCGCCGGCATGGGTAGTGGCACGGGCACTGGCACTGGCGCCGGCCCCCACCTAGGCGCCGACGAGGGTGCCGGCCTCGGAATCGGCACCGCCGAGGGCACCGACGCCGCACTCGGCGCCGAGGGCACCGACGCCGCACCGGGGGCGATGACCCCCGCCGCACCCGGGGCGATGACCCCCGCCGAATCCGGCACGGAGTCCACTGCCGCACCCGGCGCAGAGATCACCGCCACGCCCGTGGCGGAGCCCATCGCCATCCCCGTGGCGGAGTCCACCGCCACCCTCATCGCGGAGTCCACCACCCCCGGCCACCCCACTCAGGCCGCCGACGACAGCGGCGGTGGCGGTGGCGGCGCTGGCGGGCCGGACGGCGGCATCCTCGGCCGGGCCTACCGGGCGCTCACCCTCGGCATCATCTCCGTCGTCTCGCTCGTCGCCTTCGAGGCCAGCGCCGTGAACACCGCGATGCCGGTCGCCGCCCGTGCCCTGGACGGCATCGGGCTGTACGCCTTCGGCTTCTCCGCGTTCTTCACGGCGAGTCTGTTCGCGATGGCGCTCGCGGGGGAGTGGAGCGACCGGCGCGGGCCGCTCGGGCCGCTGTTCACCGGGATCGCCGCGTTCGGGACGGGGCTGCTGATCGCGGGCGCCGCCCGGAGCATGGGGATGTTCATCGTGGGCCGCGGGGTCCAGGGCATCGGCGGCGGGCTGGTGGTGGTCTCGCTCTACGTGGTCGTCGGGCGCGCCTACCCCGAGCGGCTGCGGCCGTCGATCATGGCGTCGTTCTCGGCGGCCTGGGTGCTGCCGGTGATCGTCGGCCCGCTGGTCGCCGGGACCGTCACCGAACACCTCGGCTGGCGCTGGGTCTTCCTCGCCATCCCTGTCCTGATACTGCTGCCGCTCGCGGTGATGCTGCCCGCGCTGCGCACCCTGCCACGGACCCGGCCGGGCCCGCCGGGCGGCGTACGGCAGGTGCTGGGCAGCCGGCGCTGTCTGCTCGCGCTGGCCGTCGCGGTGGGCGCCTGTCTGCTGCAATACGCGGGCCAGCACCCGGCCTGGACCGCGCTGTTGCCCGCGGCCGTCGGCCTGGTACTGCTGGCGCCCGGCATCGTGCGGCTGCTGCCCCGCGGTACGTTCCGGGCGGCGCGCGGCCTGCCGAGCGTGGTGCTGCTGCGCGGGCTGGCCGCCGGGGCGATGGTCGCCGCCGAGAGCTTCATCCCGCTGATGCTGGTCACCCAGCGCGGACTCTCCGCCACCCTCGCCGGGCTCTCGCTCACCGGCGGCGGCCTGACCTGGGCCCTCGGCTCGTACGTACAGAGCCGGCCGCGCCTGGAACCGCACCGGGAACGGCTGATGGTCCTGGGCATGGTGCTCCTCGCGCTGGCCATCGCGCTGGTGCCGCTGGCGTTGCTCGACGGCGTGCCCGTCTGGATCGTCGCGGTGGCCTGGACGATCGGCGGCCTCGGCATGGGCCTGAACATCTCCAGCGCCGGCGTCCTGCTCCTCAAGCTGTCCCGCCCCGAGGAGGCCGGCAGCAACTCGGCGTCCCTACAGATGTCGGACGCGCTCGGCAATGTGACGTTCGTCGGCCTGGGCGGTGTGTTGTTCGTCGCGTTCGGCGGGGGGAGTGGCTCCGCGAGCCACTCCGTGGCGTTTGTGGCCGTGTTCGCGACGATGGCGGCGGTTGCGCTTACGGGAGCGGTAGCGGCTTGCCGCGTTAGGTAGTTGGCCCACGTTGTCGGCTTTCCCGCCTTTCCGCTGCGCTTTGCCTTCGGCCCACGTTTTCGGCTTTCCCGCCGTGGTTGTTGCTCGCCGTTGCTCCCCCACTGCCTGAAGGGCGTGGGAGGTACCCCCACGCGGCGGGCTGGGTCCGCTGCGCGGGGCTGTGGGTGCGGTGACGGGCCTCCGGGGCCTGGTGTGTGGACTGCTTCGCTTTACGTCCACACACCAGGCC
>NZ_JBHXFI010000040.1:0-78674 GCF_042724075.1 Streptomyces sp. NPDC127097
CCGGCCCCCGCTCCGCCCCTTCGGCCGCGCCGGCGGCTGGCCCGCCCGCCGGCCGCTCCGCGTCCTGGGGCCGCTGCCCCGCGAGCCCCTCAGAAGGAGCCGTTACGGTTGCGGATGTCGATGCACGCCTTGTGCGAGCTGCCCTTGAACCGCACGCAGAGATTCCCGTCGGACTGGATGCCCGGGACGGTGTGGCCGACGATCTCGCCGCCGGACCGCTTCGCCTTGAACGAGTAGGTGTAGCCGTCCGGCTGGTAGAGGTAGACGGTCGCGGACTGCCGGCTCTTGGGCGGGTTGGTCCAGGACGCGGTGACGTGACCGGGGTTGGCCGTCCCGTTCCGGCCGTCGGCCGAGATGCAGATCTGCGGACCCGACCAGTCATGGGTGCAGGCGTCCGCGGCGGCGTGCGCGGCCGGGGTGGTGGCGACGGCGCTCAGCGCGATCGTGCCGGCGACGGTCAGTGCGCGGAGCAGCTTCGAACGGGTCATGTGTGGGGGGATTCCTCTCCTCGGAATACAGGCGGAAGACGCGAAAAATCCCGCCACGAATGGGGCGTGGCGGGCACCGCGTGCACGTAGTTGATCTTAGTCGGCTTTCGAACTCACGTGCCATAACCTTCCGCTGGGCGCGCCGCCCGCGCCCCCGTCGCGCTCCCCGCCGCCTCCATGAGCGCGGCGGCGGCGGTACGGGCCTGCCGGGCGGCGGCGGGCTCACCCATGAGCGCGGCGCCGGCGATCGCCCCGTCGATCAGCAGCACCAACTGCCGGGCCGGCCCCTCCGGTTCGGCCACCGGCACCGCCCGCACCAGGCCGGTCACATACCCCAGCAGCGCCTCCTTGTGCTCCCGCGCGACCCGGCCGACCCGGTCGGAGGTCGCCCCCAGCTCCCCGTACGCGTTGAGGAAGGCGCAGCCGCGGAAGCCGTCCTCCGCGAACCACTCGCCCAGCCAGTCGAAGACCGCGAGCGGCCGGTCCGCGGGGCCGTCGGCGTGCGCGTCGACGTACGCGGCGAGTGCGGTGCGCCAGCGGGTGTCGCGCCGGCGCAGGTACGCCTCGACGAGGTCGTGCTTGGCGGGGAAGCACTGGTAGAGGCGCTTGAGCGACACCCCGGCGGCGGCGCGGAGCTCATCCATCCCCACGGACTGGATGCCGCGGTCGTAGAACAGCTTCTCCGCGGCGTCGAGTATCCGCGTACGGGCTTCGGCGAGGTCCATGGCACTTCCGGGGCTTTCCAGGAGAACGGTCGTTCTCTACACTAGCCGACCAATGGAGAACGATCGTTCTCTGCTCTTGAGAGAGGGAGTCCGTCATGGCGCCACGCGCACCCTTCCCCCCGTTCGACGAGCCGGGCGCCCGGCAGAAGGTGCAGGCGGCCGAGGACGCCTGGAACACCCGCGACCCGGAGCGGGTCGCCCTCGCCTACACCGAGGACTCGGTCTGGCGGAACCGCGACACCTTCCTCACCGGCCGCGAGGAGATCGTCGCCTTCCTGCGCCGGAAGTGGGCCCGGGAGCTGGACTACGCCCTGCGCAAGGAGCTCTGGTCGTACAGCGGCAACCGGATCGCGGTGCGCTTCCAGTACGAGTGCCATGACGCCACCGGGCAGTGGTGGCGCAGCTACGGCAACGAGCTGTGGGAGTTCGACGCGGACGGGCTGATGCGGCGCCGGGAGGCCGGTATCCACGACGTCGCGATCACGGAGGCGGACCGGCGGATCTTCGGCTCCCGTCCGGAGCCGGAACGGGACCACCCGCTTCCGTTCCGCTGACGGCCCGGTGCCGGACAACTCCCCCTGGGTAAAGGCTTGGAGAAGCCACGAAACATGGCCAAGGCGGAGGTTTCACCGCCCTTCGGCGCGGGAAGCAAGAAATCGACCGACCAATGGGCTGCCCATCCCTCCTCGGGGATGCGCGGCCCTCCGCGTTTTTGTGACGCGGGTTTCTGTGGGTGTGGTGCCCCGGAGCGGGATCTCTGGACGGCCCCCCACAGAAGGGGTCCACATGAGCACGAGTCTCTTGACGCCGGCGCAGAATCCGCTGGAGCCGGCCGCCTCCCCCGTCCCGGTGCGGGCAACGGCCGCGCCCACGACGTTCCTGGCCGTCACAACGATCCCGGTCGGGAGCAACCCGGTCGGGCTGGCGTTCATCCCCAATGGCGACCTCTACGTCGCCAACTCCGGGTCGAACAATGTGCAGACCATCGACACCGCCACGGACACCGTCATCGGCGCCGCGATCCCGACCGGCACCACGCCGGCCTGGCTGACCGTCGCCCCCAACGGCAACGCCTACGTCCCCAACAACATCTCCAACAACGTGACGGTGATCGACACCGCCACCAGCACCGTCCTCACCACGATCGCCCTCAGCGGTGGCCCCGCCGCGGCGGCGGTCATCCCCAGCGGCAATGTCTACGTCAGCCGCTTCGGGGCGAACAGCGTGCAGGAGATCGCCACCGCCACCAACACCACCATCGGCGCCGCGATCCCCACCGGAAGCGGCCCGGTGGGCATCGCGGTCGCCCCCAACGGCAAGGCGTACGTCGCCAACCGGAACGGGAACAGCGTGACGGTGATCGACACCGCCACCGCCACGGTCCTCACCACGATCCCCGGCTTCAACCAGCCGAACTTCGTGGCGATCGGCCCCAGCGGGGATGCCTACGTCGCCAACATCGGCTCGAACAACGTGACGGTGGTCGACACCACCACGGACACCATCATCACCACGATCCCCGTCGGCACCAACCCGTGGGGCATCACGGTCGGCCCCGACGGCAACGCCTACACGGCCAACCGCGGATCGAACAACGTGTCGGTGATCGACACCACCACCAACACCACCATCGGCGCCCCGATCCCCGTCGGCAGCCAGCCGATCGCCCTGGTGGTCGCGCCCAACAACAAGGTCTACGTCACCAACATCGCCGGGGCCAGTGTCAGCGTCATCCAATTCGACCCGACGATCACCAGCATCACCCCCAACTCGGGGCCCGTCACGGGCGGCACGGTGGTGACGATCACCGGCACCAACCTGACCGGGGCGTCCGTCGACATCGGCGGCAACCCCGCGACCGGCGTGACCGTCAACGCCACCGGTACGCAGCTGACCGCGACCACTCCGCCCGGGGCGCCCGGCCCCGCGGACGTCACCGTCACCACCCCTGGTGGCAGCTTCACCCTGGTGGGCGGCTTCACCTACTTCCTCCCCGTCCACGCCACCTCGCTGACCGCGACCCCGGCGCTGACGAAGCTGTTCCCGCCGCACGTGTACTTCCCGTTCCTGACGGCCACGCTGACCGACCAGGTCACCGGCCTTCCGGTGCCCAACCAGCCGATCCTGTTCAAGGCCGGCAGCAACGTCCTGGGCATCGCCAACACCGACGCCCAGGGCGTCGCCCGGGTGAACGAGACGCTCACCCTGACGCTCATCCTCATCAACCACGGCTATGAGGTCAGCTTCGCCGGCGCGGTCACCCCGACGGCCATCCTGTCCCCGTCCAGCGACACGGCACCGGTCATCGAGCCCTGATCCCGCCCGGACACCCCGGGCCGGACCGTCCAGCGGCACGTACGGGAGCGCCCCCCGTATGTGCCTGCGTCGGGGCGAGGGCGGGGTACAGGAGGGGCGCCGGGGCAGGAGGGGTTACAGAACTGCGGGTTGCGGAAGGGGCGTTCAGGCGCGTGGCCCCCGTTACGCGCTTCTCAGCACCTCGCCCACGACGGCCAGCCCCTGCGTGATCTCGTCCTGGGTGCGGGCGGCGTAGCCGAGCACCAGGCCCGGCGGCGACGGACGCTGGCAGTGCCAGGACAGGGGGTGGACCTTGACGCCGTGGGTGAGCGCGGCCGCGGCCAGGTCCGTATCGGAGCCCCGGTAGCCGTCCGGTCCGAAGGTGAGCGTCAGATGCACGCCCGCCGCGGCGCCGTGCACGGTCGCGCCCGGCAGATGTGCGCGGATCGCCGCGATCATGGCGTCCCGGCGGCGGCGATGGCGGCGACGCAACAGCCGCAGACGGCGCTCCAGTTCGCCGGACTCCATCAGCCGGGCCAGGACCAGTTGCGGCAGTGCGGCACTGCCGAGGTCGGCGAACCGCTTGGCGTCGACCACCGCCTCCCGGTACTTCGGCGGCGGCAGCAGCCAGCCCACCCGCAGGGCGGGGGCCAGCAGCTTGGAGACGCTGCCGGCGTAACAGACCTGCTCGGGGAGGAGCGAGCGCAGGGCGGGGACCGGCGCGCGGTCGTAGCGGTGCTCGGCGTCGTAGTCGTCCTCGATGATCAGGCCGCCGTCGGCCGCCCAGCGCATCAGCTCCCGGCGCCGTGCGCCACCGAGCACCACTCCGGTCGGGAACTGGTGCGCCGGAGTCAGCAGTACGGCCCGTGCGCCGCTGGCCCGCAGCGCGTCGACGCGTATCCCGTCGCCGTCCACCGGGACCGGCGGCGTCGCCATCCGCCAGTACTGGAGATGCTGTCGCGCGCCCAGCGATCCGGGGTCCTCCACCGCGATCTCCGGAATCCCGTCGCGGTGCAGCACGTCCGTGATCAGACCGAGCCCCTGCGCGGTACCGGCGACGATCAGCACCTCGTCCGGGTCCGCCCTGATCCCGCGGTTGCGGGCCAGCCAGTTGACGACCGCCCGGCGCAGCGCGGCGGTGCCACGGGGGTCGCCGTATCCGAGGCCGGCCGACGGGAGGTCCGCCAGCACCGCGCGTTCGGCACGCAGCCAGGCCGCACGGGGGAAGGCGGCCAGGTCCGGCACGCCGGGTGCGAGGTCGATCCGTGCGGGTGCGGTGCGCAGCTCGTCGAAGATCTCCGGGCCGGGCGGTGCGGCGAACGGAGCGGGCGGCCGGTGGGCGCGGGGCGGCCGGTGGGTGACGGGCGGCCGGTGGTCGCGGGGCGGCCGGTGGGCGACGGACGTCCCTTCCGTGGACCTCGTATCGGCCGTCACGGGCGCGGCGACGACGACCGTGCCGCCCCTCCCCCGCCCGGCTAGCTGCCCGTCCTCGATCAGCCGCTGATACGCCTCGGTGACCACGCCCCGCGATACCCCCAGCTCGGCGGCGAGCGTCCGGGTCGCGGGCAGTCGGCTCCCGACCGGCAGCCGGCCGTCCGCGACAGCCCGCCGCAACTCCCGTGCCAGCCAGTCCGACCGGCCCCCCACGGGCGCGTCGTCGAGATTCAGCTGAAGGAAGTCGGACGAACCGGGGGCGGGGGACGTGCGGCGGGACGGTGGGGCCGGGGGCGGCGTGGGGCTTATGGACCGGTTGGCAGGGTGCTCTTTGGACCTGTGCACCGGGCCATTGTCGCGGCACGGTGAAGGCATGACAACGAACACGGCCTATGTGCACGGCTATTCACCACAGGAAGCACGTCGCCTGGGCGACCAGGCGGACACACTGGCCGCGTTGCTGCACGCAGGTACGGCGTACGCCGCCGGCAGCCGGGTACTGGAGGTCGGCTGCGGGGTGGGCGCACAGACCGTGCATCTGGCCAGGAACAGTCCGGGGGCACGGATCGTCGCGATCGACCGGTCCGCGGAGTCCCTGGCGCAGGCCCGCGCCCATGTGGCGGCGCAGGAGCCCGGGGCCGACGTGGAGTGGCGGACCGCCGACCTCCACCACCTCCCCTTCGGCCCGGCCGAGTTCGACCATGTCTTCGCCTGCTTCGTGCTGGAGCACCTGCCGGACCCGGCCCAGGCACTGGCTGCGCTGCGCCACGTCCTGCGGCCCGGCGGCACCCTGACCGTGATCGAAGGTGACCACGGCTCGGTGGTCCTCCACCCGGACAGCATCCACGCCCATGAAGTGATCGGCCACCAGGTACGCCTACAGGCCGCGGCCGGTGGAAACGCGCTGCTCGGACGGGCGTTGCAGCCACTGCTCAGCGGCGCCGGATTCGACCAGGTGGTGGTCCGGCCGCGGACGGCCTACGCCGACGCCACCCACCCCGCGCTGGTGGACGGCCTCACCCGGAAGACCTTCATCGCCATGGTGGAGGCGGTCCGGCACGAAGCGCTGAGCACCGGCCTGACCACCGCCGCGGACTGGGACCGCGGCATCGCCGACCTACGCCTGACCGCCGACGAGGGCGGAACCTTCCACTACACCTTCTTCAAGGCGGTGGGGGTCAACCCGTAGGGGTGGGGTGGGGGTGGGGCGTGCGTTCCAGAAGTTTCCTCAGCCGATTTCCTCAACTCCTTGCCAGGCAAGGGCAGTCGACGTATCTTGGAATGACCGTTCCAAGATACGTGAGCGGGACCGAGTGACCCTGCATTCCTTCCCCCGGTGACGGCGAAACGAGCAGCACAGCCATGCCCGACATCAAGCACTTCAACCCCGAGCTCGTGCTCGACGAAGCGATCCAGGTCTTCTGGCGCCATGGCCTGCCGACGACCGGCATCCAGGCGCTGGTGAGCGCGACCGGAGTGAGCCGCTCCAGCCTCTATGCGACCTTCGGCAACAAGGACGGCCTCTACGCCGCGGCGCTGGACCGCTATATAGCGCAGCACTCGACACCGGCCTTCGCCCAGCTGTCGCGGGCCTCCGCGGGGCTGACCTCGATAGAGGAGTTCTTCGCCGGGCTGATCGAGGTGCGCTGTTCCGGCCCGGTCGCCGGCTGGGGCTGCATGGTCACCAACGCCTACGCCGGACCGGAGTGCACCGACACCGGCATCCGCACGCTGCTCGAAGACCACCACCACATGCTCCAGTCAGCCATGCGCGCGGCCCTGGCCAACGCCGCTGACCTGGGGCAACTCCAGCCGTCCTGCGATCTCGACGCCTCCGCCGCGGTGCTGGCGACCCTCGCGTACGGCGTCAATCTGCGCTCCCGTGCCGGTGCCGACGCCCAGGCGCTGACCGACACGGTGGCCGCTGCCCTCGCGCCCCTGCGCGCCCCTCTCTCGCCTCAGGAGCAACCCCCGCAATGAACTACGCCGACGGACTCACCGCCTTCCTGCGCGAGCACTACCCCCACATCGAGATCCCTGACGCCGAGCGCGCCGTGATGGAGCGGGCCGGCCGTGAGCTCGCCGCCTCCGGACTGGCCGAGCGCGCCCTGCGGACCGGAGACACCGCCCCTGGCTTCAGCCTCCCCACCTCGACCGGTCGCACCGTCACGCTGGACGGTCTGCTGTCGGCGGGCCCGGTCGTGCTCACCTTCTACCGCGGCGCCTGGTGCCCCTTCTGCAACTTCGCCCTGCGTGTCCTCCAGCAGCACCACGCCGAAATCACCGCCCGTGGCGCCCAGTTGGTGGCCATATCGCCGCAGATCCCCGACGAGTCCCTGACCCTCACCGAAAAGCACTCGCTCGCCTTCGACGTCCTCAGCGACCTCGGCTCGGACACCGCCAAGCAGTTCGGCATCAGCTTCGACCTGCCCGACGACCTGGCCGTCGTCTACGAGTCCTTCGGCTTCGACCTCCAGCGGGTCAACGGCGGACATCCGCGCACCCTGCCCGTTCCCGCCACCTACGTCATCGACCGGGACGGCACCATCCGCTGGTCCTTCCTCGACACCGACTACACCGCCCGCGCCGAGCCGTCCGACATCCTGTCCGCCCTCGACAACCTGCCCACGGCGCTTTGAATCCTCCGTACCGAATCGATGAGGAGTCGATGAGATGCCGATGAGATGACAGCTCGGTCCGGCGAAATTCCCCTCCCCGCATTCGGTATTCGGCCCCGTCGGGACAAGAAAGTGCGCGCGCCCGAACCGGTGTCCCAACTCGCCGCCCTCCCCCCGTAGGCCGCCGCGCACCGGAGCGCTAAGGTCGGATTTCCAGGAACGTGAACGGGGGAGGGCAGCCGCCGATGGCGCAGGACGATGCCGTGATCGGCTGTACGGGAGTGCTTCTGATCGGCACTCGTGGGGCTGCCGGTCCCGGTGAGGTTCTGGTGCGGATCAGGGGCGGCTCCGAGACCTTCCTCGCCTGGTCCGCCGAGCCCCTTCCGGTAGGGGCGACCGTGCTCGTCATCGAGTCCCGTGGCAGTCGCCAGGTCGACGTCATGGAGTGGGCCGATCCGTTGGACGCGTTGACCGGCGGTGCCGGCGACGCAGGCTGAGGAGACAAAGGATGTTCGGTTACCGCGTTCCTGCCCCCGATCAAGCCATGCTGATTTCGGGCGGCAGGCGTGGACAAGGGGGCGCGCCATTCCGAGTGGTCACCGGGCACGGCAAGTTCGTGCTGCCGGTCTTTCGCAAGGTCCGCTTTCTGACCCTGGCGATGTGTGAGGCGGAGGTCGCCGAGACCTGTGTGACCCGGCAGGGCATCGCGCTGACGGTCCGCGCCGTGATCGCGTTCAAGGTCGGCAATGACACCGAGAGCGTGGTCAATGCGGGCCAGCGGTTCCTGTCCGACCAGGACCAGATGTCGGTACTGACCGGCCGGATCTTCGCCGGTCATCTGCGCTCCATCATCGGTTCGATGACGGTCGAGGAGATCGTCACCGAGCGGCAGAAGCTGGCCACCGAGGTGCTGGAGACGTCCAAGACCGAGATGGCGAAGATCGGTCTGATCGTCGACTCGTTGCAGATCCAGTCGATCGACGACGGCGAGACCGGCTATATCGAGGCGATGTCCGCCCCGCACAAGGCCGCCATCCAGCGGCAGGCGCAGATCGCCCAGGCCCAGGCCACCCAGGCTTCGGTCGAGGCGCAGCAGGAGGCCGCGCGTAATCAGGCCGAGTACTCCCGGCAGACCGCCGTGGTCCAGGCCGAGTACAACGCCGAGGTGGACCGCGCCCAGGCCCACGCCGCCCAGGCCGGCCCGCTCGCCCAGGCACACGCCCAGCAGGAAGTCCTCGCCGCGCAGACCGAACTCGCCGAGCGCGCGGCCCGGTTGCGTCAGCAGGAGCTGGTGGCCGAGGTGGTCAAGCCCGCCGAGGCGGAGGCCGAGCGCATCCGTCTGCTGGCGTTGGCCGAGGCCGAGCGGATGAAGATCCAGGCCGAGGCCGCCGCCTCGCACGACCGGGTGGCCCTGGACCGGATGCTCATCGACCAGCTCCCGCAGATCGTCAAGGAGGCTTCCGCGGGCCTCTCCAACGCCAACGTCAATGTCCTCAACGGCACCGACGGTCTCGGCGAGATCGCCGCCGGCCTGGTCGGCCAGGGCCTGACGATCCTCGACTCGGTCCGCCGCAACCTCGGCACCACCGACGGGCAGGACACCGGCGCCGACAAGACCGGCGGCTCCGGAGCATCCAACGGCCACAGCGGCCGCGTCGAGATCGAGTAGCAGCGAGGCCCCAGCGCGGGGTCGGGAACGGAGACGGACCCGGGCGGGGTCGGCGACGGAGACAGGCGGGGGCGAAGACGGGGTCTCACATCCCCCGCCCCCGCTGGCGTTCCTCGTCCGTGTGCTTGCGGCGGGCGTAGGCCACCAGGTGGTTGAGTACGGCGACGGTGGTGGCGATGTCGGCGTCGTCGAATCCGGCGAGGGCCTCGTGGAGGCCGGCATGGCTGGTTTGTTGCAGACGGTTGAGGACGGCCTTGCCGTGGGGGGTGATGGCCACTTTGCGGGCGCGGCGGTCGAGGGAGTCCGGGGTCCGTTCGACCAGGTCCTGGGACTCCAACTGGCTGATCTGGCGGGTGACATGTGGCGGCTCGACCATCAGCAGGGCGGCCAGATCACCGACCCTGCTGATGCCTCCACTGTCCTCCAGGGCCATCAGCAGCCACAGATCGGAGCGTGCCGCCGTGACGCCCGCCTCGGCCGCCTGGCGTTCGTGCGCCCGGGAGCGGGTGAGCAGGTAGGACAGCGTGGCCAGCACTCTTTGCAGTGCGACGGTGGGGTCCTGGTCTCTTCCGGGGTCCGGCATGCAGGCACTGTAGCGGCCCGCGCGGCGCGGCGATCCGCCCCGTGACCTGCCCGTTCCGTACGGGCGTCCGCCGGGTTTGAGCCAACCTCGCGCGCGCCACGTTCTCCCCTTCCCGCCCCCTCCGAGAGTGAGTTAGCGTAGAACAACTTAGTTGCTTAAGTTAGGTAACTAGCTATCGCCATACAGTGATCGCCGCTGGTCACCGCGGCCGCCGAGTCGACCGCCGAGCCGGCCGCCGAGTTCGTATGTCCCGTCAAGGAGTGGCGCCACCCGCACCGTTCGCCACGGCACCGCCGTGTCCCGATCGTGGAAGGACCAGCCGAATGACGACTACAGAACACATCGAGAGGGAGACCGAGAGGGCGGCCGAGAGGCAGCAGGACACCCGACCGGACGCCGGACCAGGCACCGGACCGGACGCCGGACCAGGCACCCGACCGGACGCCGGACCAGGCACCGGCCCTGACGCCGGCCGCTCCCCCATCGCCCCCATCGCCGTCCCCGGCGCACGGGCCACCGGCTGCCCCTTCGACCCGGCCCCCGAGATCGCCCGGGCCCACCGGGAGGAGCCGGTCACCCGGGCCACGCTGTGGGACGGCTCCTCCTGTTGGCTGGTGACCCGGCATCAGGACTTACGCGAGGTGCTCGGCGATCCGCGGTTCAGTGCCGATGCGACCCGCCCGGGATTCCCGTTCCTGACCGCCGGCGGACGTGAATTCGCCACCGGCAACCCGTCGTTCATCCGCCAGGACGACCCCGAGCACGCCCGGCTGCGCCGGATGCTCACCGCCGACTTCATGGTGAAGAAGATGGAGGCGATGCGCCCCGAGGTGCAGCGCCTCGCCGACGAGCTGCTGGACCGGATGACCGAGGGGCGGCACGCGGCCGACCTGGTCGCGGAGTTCGCGCTGCCGCTGCCGTCCCTGGTGATCTGTCTGCTGCTCGGCGTCCCCTACGACGATCACGAGTTCTTCCAGAAGCACAGCAGCGTGCTGCTCAACCTGCGGTCGACGCCCGAGCAGGTGCGCGGCGCGCAGGAGGAGTTGCAGGACTTCCTCAGCCGGCTCGCCGATGCCAAACGGCGTGCGCCCGACGACGGCATCATCAGCCGGCTGGTCGCCCGCGGCGAACTCGACGATGCGGCCATCGCCTCCATGGGACGGCTGTTACTGGTCGCGGGCCACGAGACCACCGCCAACATGACCGCGCTGTCCACCCTCACCCTGCTGCGCAACCCCGGCCAACTGGCGCGGCTGCGCGCGGATCCGTCGCTCATCAAGGGAGCCGTCGAGGAGCTGCTGCGCTATCTGACGATCGTCCACAACGGTCTCCCGCGGATCGCCGACGAGGACGTCACCATCGGCGGCCGCACCATCCGCGCGGGCGAGGGCGTGCTGTGCGTGCTCAACACCGCCAACCGCGACGAGGAGATCTTCCCCGGCGGCGCCGCGCTCGACGTCGGCCGCGATGCCCGCCGTCATCTCGCCTTCGGTTTCGGCGTCCATCAGTGCCTGGGCCAGCCGCTCGCCCGGGTGGAACTCCAGATCGCCCTCGAAACCCTGCTGCGCCGGCTGCCCGGCCTGCGGCTCGACATTCCCTTCGAGGACATCCCGTTCCGTCATGACATGGGGATTTACGGGGTGCACGCGCTGCCCGTCGCATGGTGAGCACCCGCGCCCGGCAGCGCCACCCCGGCCCTTCCGGTCATCCCGCCCCTTCCCGTCGTCCCGTTCCGGCCCGCATCCCGTTTCCAGCCCCCAGCCCGCTTACAGCCCGTCCGTCCGTGGCCGTCACCGGCCGGGCGACGCCCCCTCTTGGAGAGAACCATGCGCGTACACATTGACCAGGACAAGTGCTGCGGCGCCGGAAGCTGTGTGCTGTCCGCGCCGGAGGTGTTCGACCAGCGCGAGGAGGACGGCATCGTGCTGCTGCTCGACGCCGAACCGCCGGCCGCACTGCACGACGCGGTCCACGAGGCGGCGGCCATCTGCCCGGCCGCGGCGATCACGGTGGAACAGGCGGAGCGGGTCTAGACGGTGGGACAGGCGGAGCGCGTCTAGCCGAGATCCCCGTGACCGCCCCGCCCCGGCATCGGCCTCTTTCGGATGGGCGGTCGCTCGTCCGAAAGAGGCCACCCGGCCGAGCGCCCTACGCCTGAGGCGCCAGCCCGTCCTCGACCAGCCCGGCCAGCACCGCCTCGCCCAGCGCATGCACCGCGGACTGCGGGCGCACCATCACCGTGAACTCCTTGATCCGGCCCGCCTCGTCGAACTGGAGCAGATCCATGCCATGGATCTCCTTGCCGTTCACGGTGGCCCGGAAGATCAGGACGGTGGAGTCGGCGGAGCCGCCGTCCGGGCCTGCCGCCGTCTGGGCGCTGCCCGTCAGCTCGCCGACGTAGCGGAAGTCCTCGAAGGTGCGCAGCAGCACCCCGAACAGCCCGAGCACCATCGGCCGCCCCTCGAAGGGCGTGAACTTCACCGGGCTGTAGAGGCGGACGTCCGCGGTGAACAGCTCCTCCACCGCGTCGAGTTCCTTTGCCTCCACCGCCGCCTTGAAGCGGTCCACGGTCGTCCCCATGACTCTTCCTCCTCGCCTCGGCCGGGCAGTGGTCGAGCGGCCTCGGCCCGTACCCGGCCGCGGCGATGGACCCGACCCCACCCTCATAGTCGCGACTATGATTAGTCATATTCTTGAGTATGGAAAGGGGTGGCCGGGCATGGCGCTCAGGCATGCGGTGCTGGCGGCGCTGCTGGACGGCGAGTACAGCGGCTATCAGCTGGCCAAGGCGTTCGATGCCGGGGTCGCCAATTTCTGGCACGCACTGCCGCAGCAGCTCTACGCGGAGCTGACCAAACTGGAGGCGGACGGGCTGGTCGCCGGCCGCCAGGTGATCCAGGAGACCCGGCCCAACAAGCGGCTGTTCCATGTCACCGAGGAGGGCCTGGCCGAGCTGGAGCGGTTCGCGGCGACCACGGCCAAGCCGTCGTTCATCCGCGACGATCTGCTGGTCAAGGTGCAGGCCGTGGACCGGATCGCGGCCGCGCCGGTGATCGAGCAGCTGGCCGCGCGGGCCCGGACCGCCGCCGCCAAGGCCGAGATCCTCGAACAGCTGGCGGTGCGGCTGCGCGACGGGCGGGACGAGGCGGAGTTCCTGGCCCACGGCACCCGGCTCGGCCCGTATCTGACCTGTCTGCGCGGTCTGGCCTTCGAACGGGAGACCCACGACTGGTGCGAGCGGAGCGCCGCTGCCTTGCGGACGCGGTACGACGGGGGACAGCAGCAGCCCTAGATGATCAATTCCAAGGGGTCTGTTGCTAGTGGTCGTAGGCGGTCAGTGAGCGAAGGACGGGCTGGCCGGTGTGGTCGTTGTGCCGGATTGCGGCCGTCAGCGCGAGACGATCGGCAGGCCCTCCAGGGTGCACACCAGGTGCAGGCGCAGGCCCCAGAAGAAGCGGCTGTGGCTGGCGCAGTACCCGTACTCGGCCCATCCGGCCAGGTCGGGGCGTTTGACGGTCTCGCGGGAGCGTCCGCACTCCACCGGCGTGGAATCCACGATCCACACGTCGTCGCTCCATACAGAGGTGTCGGTGGCCAGCAGCCGGGTCACTCTCCGCAGCAGTTCGGCGGCCTTGCGCAGGCGCTTGTTGTAGCCGGGCTGCCTCTGCGGGTAAGGGAAGAGATGCCGCAGGTGGGAGTGGGCGTGGCGAAGCCACTTGGCCTCGGAGGTGAAGCCCAGCATGGCCTGCATCATGGCGAGCGTGACCAGTTCGGCGTCGGTCAGCTGCGGCACGATGCCCACTGCGGGCCGCCACGGGGCGATATGCGGTGATGCCTTCAGCAGGTCATCGGTCTTCACGTACAGTGCGGTGGCGAGGGAGTCCAACTCTGTCTTCACACACCGACGTTGGACTCCCTCGCCGTATGCGCGTAGCCGATCCCTTGAAGTCGATCATTCAGGTGGTACGGCTGCTACTGCTCCTGGGCGCAGGGCCGTCGCACCTCGAAGTGGAAGCATCCGTATTCCAGTGCCCTGACGTGTACGAGCACCACGTCCGGATCGTTGAACGCATCGTCGAAGGCTGCATCGAAGCCAGTCGTGGCGTCGGCCGGAATCTCCAGAAGGCGGCCGCCTGCGATATGGCCCCGGGCGTCATAGCGGCGCACGGTGCGCAGGGCGCCCGGCCGAGCGAAGGGATAGTTTTCGCCGGGGGTGAACCCGCCGCAGTCATCGGCATGGATGAAGACGGGACCCTGTTCGTCGTACGCGCCCGGATCTGCACCCCTCGTGGCGGCCCAGCGACGCAACGGGGCGTACGAAACAAGGGCGATCCGCTCGCCGAGGGTGATGGGGCGCAGGCAGCAGCGCAGCGGAGAGCCCACGTCGTCGCCGGTCGCGAGGTACGGGGCGCAGGGACGGCCCGCGTCGTCGACAACCCGCAGTTCCTTCAGGACGGCTGTGTCAACGGGGAGCACGGTGTATCTGGTCATGTGCCCATGCTGGATCGACGCACGGGCGGTTGCTGGCAGGAAACGGACGTCACGTTGGTGCGCGCCCACGCAGAAGGCTGGCTGGAAAGGTCACTCCCGCTGCACGCAGGCCGCCTATGATCGCCCACCCCTTGGAATCGATCATCTAGAGACCCGGCCCGGCCCCGCGGACACGCGACCCGGCCCCGCCCCGAACACCCGCCGAGGGATCGTTTCGCCGCAACTCCTTCGTGTGACGACGCACATCACCGGGCGGAAGGCCGGGAAGCACACATTCCGCACAGAACCGGAACGGAAGGAATGTCTGTATGCGACTTCGTCACACCGCCGCCCTCGCCGTCAGTGCGCTCGCGCTCACCCTGTCCCTGCCCGCCTCCCCGGCGGGCGCGGCCACCGGCCCCTTCACCTACGTCTACACCGACCAGACCGGCACTCCGCATGTGGGGCTGCTGCCCGACCCGGTGAGCCGGGTGTGCATCACCCTGCCCGAGGTGGCCGACCCGGCCGTACTGCCCGCGCACACCCCGAAGAACTACACCGCGTCCGTCGCCACACTGTTCACGGGCGCCGACTGCACCGGCGACTACTTCACCCTCCGGCCGAACGGCGGTCATGGCTCGGAGCGGCTGAAGGTCCGTTCGGTGGTCTTCGCCTGACCGACGCCGGCCGCCGGAGCGCCTCGGCCACGACCGGCGGCCGCCCCCGGCCGGCCCCGGAGGGTGGTTCCGTCAGTACTAGGCACGCCCTGCATATGTTGAAGGGGGCACTGGTTCGGGCCTGCGAAGCAACACATGCTCGATGGCATGACGCACACCTCTGTCTTCGCGTACGCCGCACCCGCCCCGAAAGCACCGCTGGAGCGGACCACGATTCCGCGCCGCGAGCTGGGTGCCCACGACATCCTGATCGACATCAAGTACGCCGGTATCTGCCACTCCGACATCCACACCGTGCGCGCCGAGTGGGGCGACGGCGGGGCGTTCCCGATCGTTCCCGGCCATGAGATCGCCGGTGTGGTCGCCGAGGTCGGCCCCGAGGTCACCCGCTACCGGGCGGGCGACCGGGTCGGCGTCGGCTGCTTCGTCGACTCCTGCCGGGAGTGCGCGAACTGCCGTGCCGGGCTTCAGCAGTACTGCACCGGCGAGCTCGGCAACGTCGGCACGTACAACGCCACGGGCCGGGACGGCGCGACCACCTACGGCGGCTACTCCACTCATATCGTCGTCGACGAGAACTACGCCCTGCGGATCCCCGAGAGCATCCCGCTGGACGCCGCGGCCCCGCTGCTGTGCGCCGGCATCACCCTCTACTCCCCGCTCGCCCACTGGCAGGCCGGCCCCGGCAAGAAGGTCGCGATCGTCGGCCTGGGCGGTCTCGGCCACATGGGCGTGAAGATCGCGCATGCGATGGGCGCGGAGGTCACCGTGCTGAGCCAGTCGCTGCGCAAGAAGGACGACGGGCTGCGGCTGGGCGCGGACCACTACTACGCGACGTCCGACCCGGCCACCTTCGAGGCACTGGCCGGCACCTTCGACCTGATCGTCAACACCGTCTCGGCGAACCTGGATCTGAACGCCTACCTCGGGCTGCTGCGCACCGACGGCACGCTGGTGCAGGTCGGCGCCCCGGAGAGCCCGCTGCCGGTCGCGCCGTTCGCGCTGATACCGCAGCGCAAGTCGCTCGCCGGCTCGATGATCGGCGGCATCCCGGAGACCCAGGAGATGCTCGACTTCTGCGGGGAGCACGGGCTGGCCGCGGACATCGAGGTGATCGCCGCGGACCGGATCAACGAGGCGTACGAGCGGGTCAT
This sequence comes from Streptomyces sp. NPDC127097, assembly GCF_042724075.1. NCBI lineage: Bacteria > Bacillati > Actinomycetota > Actinomycetes > Kitasatosporales > Streptomycetaceae > Streptomyces > Streptomyces sp. NPDC127097. The sequence continues at coordinate 16,114 of NZ_JBHXFI010000040.1, forward strand.
GGCGAGCGATGTGCGCTACCGCTTCGTGATCGACACCGCGACGATCTGATCCCGTCGGGGACCGTGCCGTGACCCCGACGGGGACCGTGCCGTGATCCCGTCGGGGACCGTCCCGCCCAGGCGCCGATCCGCCCGGGGTGGCCTGCCGCAGGCCACCCCGGGCGGTGGTGTGCGGGGCCGTCGGTGGCATGGCCGTCCCGCACACTCCGGTAACTCTAATTGAAAATGGCACCCATTTCCATATAGCCTCCGACGACGTCCGCCGGCGCCCCGTGCCGGCACCCGCCCGTCCCGTAGGAGGCCCGTCCCATGGCCGTACCCAAGCGCAAGCTCTCCCGCAGCAACACCCGCCACCGCCGGGCCCAGTGGAAGGCCACTACGCCGCAGCTGGTGCCGGTCACCGTCGACGGCTCCGTGTACCAGGTGCCGCGCCGCCTGGCGAAGGCATACCGGCTCGGCCTGATCGACCCGAAGGGCTGACGGCCATGGCGCACCCCCGGCTGCCCGTCACCGTCCTCTCCGGTTTCCTCGGCGCCGGCAAGACGACCCTGCTCAACCACGTCCTGGGCAACCGGGAGGGCCTGCGCGTCGCCGTCATCGTCAATGACATGAGCGAGATCAACATCGACGCCGCCCTGGTGCGCGGGGGCGACGCGGCGCTGTCCCGTACGGAGGAGCGGCTCGTCGAGATGACCAACGGGTGCATCTGCTGCACCCTGCGCGACGATCTGCTGGAGGAGGTCGACCGGCTGGCCCGCGAGGGGCGCTTCGACTATCTGCTGATCGAGTCCAGCGGTATCTCCGAACCGATGCCGGTCGCCGCGACCTTCGCCTTTCCTCGCGATGACGGCGCCACGCTCGGCGAGCTCGCGCGCCTGGACACCATGGTCACCGTCGTCGACGCGGCCCACTTCCTCCCCGAACTCACCGGCGGCGACGGCCTCGCCGAACGCGGCCTGGACCAGTACGAGGACGACGAGCGCACGGTCAGCGATCTCCTCATGGACCAGATCGAGTTCGCCGATGTCCTCGTGCTCAACAAGACCGACCTGGTCGACGCGGGGACCGCGGAGCGCCTGCGGGCGACGCTGGCCCGGCTCAACCCGGCCGCCCGTATCGTCCCGGCCCGGCACGGCGCGGTGCCGCCCGCCGAGGTGCTGGGCACCGGCCGCTTCGACCTGGAGCGTGCCCAGCAGGCGCCGGGCTGGGTCCGGGAACTCAACGGCGACCATGTCCCGGAGACCGAGGAGTACGGCATCTCCAGCACCGTGTTCCGCGCCGAGCGCCCCTTCCACCCGGCCCGCCTCTGGCACTTCGTCACCGAGCAGCTCGACAGCGGCGCCTTCGGCGGCGTCCTGCGCTCCAAGGGCTTCTTCCGGCTCGCCACCCGTCCCGGCCTCACCGGGCTGTGGTCCCAGGCCGGTTCGGTCGCCCGCTTCGAGCCGTCGGGTGTGGACGAGGGGCGTACGGAGCCGGGCCCGGGTCATGGTGCGGAGCCGGGCCCGGCCGGCCAGGAGCTGGTCTTCATCGGCACCGGTCTGCGCGCCGGGCCGCTGCACGCCGCCCTGACCGCCTGCCTCCTCGACCCCCACGAGCCCGCGCCCACGGCGGCCGACGACCCGTTCCCGGCCTGGGACGTCCACGGCACCGAGGAGCGCTGCGACCACGAGGGCCCGGCGGACCACCCGGCGGTGCCGCTCGCCGGCTGACCCGGCCACGGCCGGCGACGACACCGCGCGTACGGACACCCCGCGTACGAGCACCGCCCGGCTACGGCACCGCGCCCACGGGCGCCTCCCGCTGCGCCCGCCGCATCGTCCGGGACGGCCACCAACTGGCCCGCCCCAGGAGGGTCAGCGCCGACGGCAGGATCACGACCCGGATCACGAAGGCGTCCAGCAGGACGGCCACCGCGAGGCTGAAGCCGATCTGCTTCATCTCCGCGAGGTGCAGGAACATGAAGGCCGCGAAGACCGTCACCATGACCACCGCGGCGCTGGTGACGACCTTGGCGGAGGCCCCGACGCCGTGCAGCACCGCCTCCCGGGTCGGTACCCCGCGCAGCGCCGCTTCCCGGATCCGGCTGACCACGAAGATCTGGTAGTCCATCGACAGACCGAAGAGGATCACGAACAGGAACAGCGGTACGCGGGAGCCGATGGCGCTGGTCGCCGCGGTGTCGAAGCCGAACAGCGTGCTGGCCAGGCCGTACTGGAAGAAGACCACGACCAGCCCGAACGCCGCGGCCGCGGAGAGCAGATTGAGCGCGACCCCGAGCAGGCCGATGACGACGGAGCGGAAGACCAGCGTGGTCATGAGGAAGGTCAGCAGCAGCAGGGCGCCGACGACCAGCGGCAGCTTGCCGTCCTGGTGGGCGAGGTAGTCGGTGTCGTGGGCGACATCGCCGCTGACCGCGAACTCCGCCCCGGGCACCGCGCCCACGGTGTCCGGCAGATAGTCCCGGCGGAGGCGGTCGAGGGAGGCGATCGCCTCGGGGGAGCTGACCTTGTGCGGCGTCGACAGCTCCATGGTGGTGGTGCGGTGGTCCCGCGAGGTCTTCACGAGCGGGGTGACACCCTTGGCGTAGAGCGGATCGGACTGCGCCCGTGCGCTCAACTGCCGTAGTGCTGCCGCTACTTCGGAGGATTCCGCGGCGGGCGCCCGGACCACGATCTGATGCTGGACGCGCAGCTCGGGGAAGGCCGTGGTGAGCCGGTCGTAGGTCTGGAGGGCGGGGATCTCGCGGGAGTGGCTGTCCTTGTTGAGGACCCGCAGCTGCATGCCGAGCGCGGGTGCCGCCAGCGCCAGCATCACCAGGACGGCGACGCACAGGGTGCGGGCCGGGTGCTCGGTCGCCGGCCGCAGCAGGGCGCGCCAGAGGCGGCCGGTGCCCTCCGCACGGTCCCGCGGTGCCGGCCGGCGGCCGGTCCGCTGCGCACGGCGGTCCGCGCGGCGTTCGGCGCGCTGGGCGATCTTGACGAGCAGTGCGGGCAGCGCCGTCAGCGAGCTGAGGACCGCGGCCAGCACGACGATGACGGTGCTGGTCGCGAGCGAGGAGAAGACCACGTCGGTGGCCAGGTACAGGGTCGCGGTGGAGACGATCACCGCGAGGCCGGAGACCACGATCGCCCGGCCGGAGGTGGCGGCGGCCAGTTCCACCAGCGCCTCGGCGCCGAGCCGGCCGCCCGCGCGGGCCCGTTCCTCCCGTTCGCGCTTGAGGTAGAAGAGCGTGTAGTCGACGCCGACGGCCATGCCGATCAGCAGGATGATGTTGGCGCCCACCCCGGCGTCCGGCTGGAGGTGCGAGACCACCATCGACAGGCCCATGGCGGCCGCGATCGAGGTCAGCGCGAGCAGCAGCGGCACCGCCGCCATCAGCGCGGACCCGAAGACGACCAGCAGCGTCAGCAGCGTGACGGGCAGCGCGATCGCCTCGGAGAGCGCCAGGTCCTGGCCGCGCTGGGTGTCGACGCCGACGCTGACCGACGGGTTGCCGGTCTCCGCCACCCGCAGCCGCGGGTGGTCGCGCTGGACCGCCGCGGTCCGGGCGGCGAGCGGCGCCACATGATCCTTGGCGTCCGCCTCGACGCCCTTCATGACCACCGCGACCCGCAGTGAACCCCCGTCGGCCGAACGGACCGGGGGCTCGACCCGCGCCACCTCGGGCAGCTGCCGCATCCGGGCGGTGAGGTCGCGGACGGCCGCGTCGACGGCGGCCTGCTCCAGCGGGCCGGACCGGGCGGAGATCAGCACCTGTTCGACCGGCTCCCGGTCCAGCCGGGCCTCGGCGGCCAGGGTTTCGGCGCGGCCCGCCTCGCCGACGCGGTAGTCCTCGCCGGTGGCGTTGTGGGTGCCCATCGCCAGGCCCACCCCCAGGCACAGCACCACGAACGCCAGCCAGCCGGCCAGCGCGCGCCACGGATGCCGTGCGCTCCAGACCGCCCACCGCACCGTGACCGGCCGTTTTTCCCTCGACTGCGGCTCCAACGGCCGTATTCGTACCGCCACGTTCACTTGCCCCGCCCCTTCGGCATCGCGTCGCGCCCCCCACTGGTACGCATGTAAGTCGAGAATTACAGGTGTCGCATCAGAGCGTCAACCGTAAAATTGCGATGGCCGGAGGGCGCCGGGCTGTTTGACAGCCCGTCGTGGCATGCGAAAACCTCCGCTGACAGACGTCCGGAACAGCGAGAAGGTGGGCCATGAACAGCGAGCAGCTGCTGGCCCTGCTCTCCGCCGTGGGCCATGCGCAGCGGCTGCGGGTGATCGGCGAACTGGCCGACGGGCGGCTGTACGTGAGCGAGCTGGCCCGCCGGCTGGAGATGTCCCGGCCGCTGCTCTACATGCACCTGGACCGGCTGGAGAAGGCCGGTCTGGTGGTGGGCCGGCTGGAGCTGTCCGAGGACGGCAAGGCGCTGAAGTACTTCGAACTGGCGCCGTTCGAGCTGAAGCTGAACGTGGCCACCGTCCTCGCCGCCCTCCAGGAGGACCGGTCCGGGGCGCCGTCGCGGGACGAGGCCGGGGACGCGGACGGCGCGGTGCAGCCGCCGGCCGCGAAGGGACCGAACGACCCTAGGGGGACACGTACATGAACGGCAGCATCATCATCCCGATAGCCGTCCTGGTGATCATCTTTGCCTCGGTCACCACGATCGTGGCGTCGTACTTCAGGCTCCAGCGGCATCGCGCGGACGCCGCGGCGCTCGCCGAGTACCGCGGGCTCGCGGAGCGGGTCATGGCCCAGCAGGAGACGATGACTGCCCAGTTGGCCGAGCTGGGCGACCGGGTCAAGGCCGTGGAGAAGCTGCTCCAGAGCGTGGGCTGAGGCCGGTCGGCGGGCGGGGCGCGGCCCGGCGAAGTTTTTTCGCGCCGCCCGGCAACCCCCGCCCGCGCCGCACGTCGTCAGGGGTAAGGGCGCCATCCGGCGCCCCCCGTCGAAGAACGTGGAGCAGCCGACCGTGAAGTACACGCGCACCTTCCGCACCTCCTCCGCCACCCACCCGTACGCCGCCCGCCGCCGTCTGCGCGGTGCGGCCGGCGCCGGGCTGGCCGCGGCGTTCGCCCTGACCGCGCTGTCGGCCGGCACCGCCTACGCCCAGGGCGGCCAGGCGCCCCAGCCGCAGCGGCCGACCGCCGGCCACACGTCCGCGAAGCCCACCCCGGCGCCGGGCGACGGCAGCACCCGGCCCGCACCCACCGCCCCGCCCACCGCTCCCGGCACCCCGCGGCCGTCCGCCACCCACCCGGGCCCGGACTCGACCGAACCCCCGCGGCCCTCCCCCACCCACCCGGGCCCGGACGCCACCCAGCCGCCCTCCGCCACCCCGACCACCCCCGGCGAGCCCAGGCCCACCACCCCTGGCAAGCCCAAGGGCGGCAAGGAGCTCGCGCACACCGGGGCCTCCACGGCCACCATGGCGTACGGCGGTGTCGCCGCGGGGCTGATCGCCGCGGGCGGCGGCACCGTCTACGCGGTCCGCCGCCGGCGCGGCTGAGCCGGCGCGCACCGCCGCCCGCCCGGAGAAAGCGATGGAGCTCTCCGCCGCCCCGCACCACGCCCCGGCACGGTTCGCCCTGCCGGGGCCCCGGCCTGCCTGGTGGCGGTGGCTGCTGCGCACCGCCCGCGCGAGCGCCGCCCACCGCGAGACACCGCGCCCCGGTCACTCGCCCGTGCCGCCCGCGTACGGCCAACCCAAGGGCTCCCGGACCGGGTTGCCGCACGGCGAGGGCACCGCCCCGCCCGATCCCGCGCCCACGATCAGCGAGCTGTACCACGCCCACCGGCTGACCATGGTCCGGCTGGCCGTCCTGCTCGTCGACGACCGGGCCACCGCGGAGGACGTCGTCCAGGACGCGTTCGCCGCGCTCTACAAACGGCACGGCGAACGGCTCGACGAGGTCGACAACGCGCTCGCCTATCTGCGCACCGCGGTGGTCAACGCCGCCCGCTCGGTGCTGCGGCGCCGCCGTACCGCGCGCGACTACGTCCCTCCGTACGAGGCGGACGCCCCGTCGGCCGAGGATCGGATCGTGCTGGACGAGGAGCACCGGGAGGTGCTCGCCGCGCTGAGCGGGCTGACCGCCCGCCGCCGGGAGGTGCTCGTGCTCCGCTACTGGGGCGATCTGACGGAGGCGCAGATCGCGACGACACTCGGCATCAGCCGCGGTTCGGTGAAATCGATCGCCAGCCGCGCGCTGGACTCGCTGGAGAAGATCTTGGAGGCGCGGTCATGAACGGCCCAGGCACGGGTTTCGGCCGCACCGGAGACGGCGCGGGAGACGGCGGTGCCGGCGCGGGCGGCCGCGGTCCCGGCCCCGACTCCGGCCGCCCCGTGGAGGACCGCCTGCGGCGCGCCCTCGCGGCCCGCGCCGAGAGCATCGGCATCCGGGATCTGCGGCCCGCCGCGCCCCCGCGCCCCGCACCGCGCCGTGACCCGCTGTCCGCCGTGCGGCGGCTGTGGCTGCGCCGTTTCGGGCTGCCGCTGGCGGCGGCCGCCGCGGCCGTCGCCGCCGTGCTCGGCTATCTGGCGACCGCCGCCGACGGCCCGCCGGACCGGCCGCTGCCCGCGCGCCCGCCGCACTCCGTCGACCCGTCACCGGACCCGGCACCCAGGACACCGACCTCCAAGCCGTCGCCCACTGCCCCCTCGCCGGGCGCCCCCCGTACCACCGCTCCCTCCGGTGCGCCGGCCACGACCGAACCGGCCCGGCCGCCGCGGGACCGCCCCACGCCCACCTCCACCACCCGGCCGTCCAGCAGCCCCTCCGGGACCGCCCCGCCGGCCTCCGCGCCCCCGACGGACACCCCCGCCCCGCAGGGCGAACAGCGGAGCAAACCCCCTACGGCGACGGCGAGTTGAGGACACTACCGACGGCCGCCCCCGGCCGCGGGAACACCGGCGGCGGACCGGCGCCCGCGCACCCCGAGCGCCACCACGAGCAGCGTCCCGCCCGCGCACAGCAGCGCGAACAGATCACCGGTCCGGCTGTAGAGGGTGCCGGTGCGCGGCTGCACCGGCACCTCGGCGACCAGCGTCTGCCGGTCCGCGGTGAAGTAGTCCGCGCTGCCGCGGATCCGGCCCTGGTGGTCCACCGCGGTGGCGACACCGTGCACGGACTGCCGGACCATGGCATAGCCGTACTCGACGGACCGGAAGACGGCCCGCTGGGCGTGCAGCGACTCGAAGCCCGCCCAGTCGTTGGCGGGCACCATGATCAGGCCGGTGCCCCGGTCCGCCGCCTGCCGCATCAGCGCGGGGAAGTCGGCGTCGTAGCAGATCACCGTCGCCAGCCGCCCGTACGGCGAGCCGGTGACGGGCACCTCCCCCGTGCCGGGCGTCATCGGCTCCATCGGGGTCGGGTGCGTCTTGTCGTAGGTCCAGGCGACCTTCCCCTCCGGCGTCACCAGCGTGGCGACATTGCGCACATGGGGCGGCCGCGGGGTGTAGAGGGCGAAGGCGGTGTCGACGTAGACCTGACGCTTACGGGCGATCCCGGCGACCCGGGCGAGCAGCCGCTCCCGGTCCGCCGCCAGGACCCGGGCCTGGGTCTCCGGCCACACCACGATCCGCGCCCCGGCCCGCGCCTCCCGGTCGGTGGCCGCCACCAGGTCATCGGCCACCGGTGCCAGCGCGGCGCGCACCCGCCGCGGATCGGCCCGCACCAGGTTCCGCGGCCGCCACAGCTCCGTCCCGGCCGTGTGCAGCGCCCGTTCGGTGGCCCGCTCCGCGCCGCGCCCGGCGCTGATGCCCGCGACCCGTACGGTCTTCGTCGTCGGCGCGAAGGCCACCAGCCGTACGCCACCGGCCCCCAGCACCAGGGCGAGCACCCCGGCACACACCACGACGCCGCGCCGGATCTCCCGCCACCGGAAACCGCGCTGCCATGCCCAGTGCGCGACCGAGGCCGTCCACGCCACCACGAAGCTGACGCCGTACACACCGGTGACGGAGGCGAGTTGGACCAGCGGCAGGAAGGCGTGCTGGGTGAAGCCGAGCGCCCCGTAGTCGCCGAAGCCGGCCAGCCGTGTGAAGAGGTACTCCCCGCAGACCAGCACCACCGGGAAGACCAGCGTCGACCACACCGAGCCGGAGCGCGCCGCGACCAGCCGGTCGGCGACGAACGGCAGTGTCTGCACCACGGCGAGCACCGCGAACACCGCCAGTACGGACGGCACGAACACCATCCCCGTCGAGACCAGCCACGCCAACTGGGCCAGGCCCAGCGCATACCCGACCCGCAGCAGCCCGTGCCGGGCCGGCCGCAGCCGGGCGTAGCGCAGCAGAAAGACCGGAAACAGCCAGGCGGCCGCCGCCAGATGCCAGTTGCTGTGCACGGCGGGAATCAGCAGCGCGGCGCCCGCTCCCCACAGCCACCGCCCGGCCGGCCGGGCCCCCGCCGTCCGCTCCCCTTTCCCCTGCTCCCTCCCCGGGGCCTGCCCTCCCCCTTCGCCCGCTCCCGCTCCCCTGCGCTCCCGTATGCCGAGCACACCGCTCTCCTCTCCCCGTACGCCTCGCCTACCGCGTACCGGGACGCTAGGGGCGGCGGCTCCCTCCTCACCGCTGTCGTTCGGCAGGAACGACCCCCGACTTTCGTCGGGTCCCGGGAGCGGCGGGCCCGCCGGGAGCAGCCCGGCAGGCGTTAGCCATGCGTTAGTGGATCGCCAGCACCCGCGTCGAAGGTCGTGTACACGCCACCGTCCGGGGAGCACCCATGCCCATCACCGCCATCGCCACCGTCCGCCGGGCCGCCACCGCAGCTCTCCTCGTCACCGCCACCCTGGCCCTGACCGCCGGCTGCCACGACGGCACCGGCCCCAAGGCCGGGGACTCCGCCACGGCCGTGTCACCGGCTCCCGTCCCGCCCTCCGCGCACGACGACGGCAAGCCGCCCACCGGCCCGGACGGCCGGCCCGCCTGCACCCCCGAGATGCTCAAGTTCCAGGCCGGCGCGATGCCGCGGCGGGCGCACCGCATGCTGCTGACGGTCACCAACTTCTCCGACCGGCCCTGCACGTTCGCCGCCCAGCCCTACCCCTTGCTGCACTTCGGCGACGACCGCCAGCCCCCACTCCCCGCGATCGGTTCCAGCGCACCCCCCACCGTCGTCACTCTCACTCCCAACCGGACCGCGTACGCCCTGATCACCACCTCCGCCGCCCATGGGCCGGACGGCACGCACCGCCGGGGCAGAAAGGTCTCCCAGTTCGGCGTCGCCCTGTCGGCCCGGGCCACCCCCACCCAGGTCGGCCTGGACGGCCGCGCCCCGGTCCATGTCGACCCGCACACCGCCCGGGTCACCTACTGGCAGTCGAGCCTGGCGGCCACCCGGAAGTGGTGACGCCTGGAAGTCCGGAAGCGGTGACGCCCGGCCGCATCCCGCGCTCCGGCGCCCGCCGCGGTAGGCCGTTCGGGTCGCATCCGGCCATATCCGCGGGGCCTCCGCTCCCCAAAGATCCAATTTTGCCGCCAATGATCCTTTTGCACTGCTGCGGCATGGCTGCGCCCGGTGCCGCTCGCCCGGTAGGCTTTCCGTGTGATCTTCAAGCGCATCGGAAACGGCCGGCCGTACCCGGATCACGGCCGGGAGAGCACCCGCCAGTGGGCGGACGTCGCCCCGCGCCCGGTACGCCTCGACCAGTTGGTGACGACCAAGCAGCAGCTCGATCTCGAAACGCTGCTCGCCGAGGACTCGACGTTCTACGGCGACCTCTTCGCGCATGTCGTGAAGTGGGAGGGCGACCTCTATCTGGAGGACGGGCTGCACCGCGCGGTGCGCGCGGCCCTTCAGCAGCGCCAGGTGCTGCACGCCCGCGTGCTCGAACTGGACTGACACCCCGGCCCGCGTCGCCCAACAGGCCGGAAATCGCCTTCAACCGCCCGGCACCGCCCAACCCGCCCTGTCCGAATTAACCCTTTTGGGTTGGGTCTCGCACGACGCGTTGATCATCTAGTAGGCACGGACCTCCGCCCGCACTACGCTGCGCCCATGAGCATGCTGACGCCCCCAGGCATGGGCGGTAGGAAGTACCGCATCACGGGCGACAGGTATCCGCGGATGCGCCGTCCGCGCCACCGTCGCCGGATCGTTCTCACCCTCGTCGCCGTCGGCTGCGCCCTCGGCCTGGCCGGCTGGGGCACCTTGCAGCTCATCGACGTCTTCGGTGGCCGGTCCGGTACCGCGCACGCCGCCCAGGAGAAACAGCACTGCCAGGACGGCGCCAAGACGGCGGCCGCCCAGGCGAAGACCGCCGCCCGGAAGCTGCCCGCGCCCGCCACGCTGACCGTCAATGTCTTCAACGCCACCCCGCGCTCCGGGCTGGCCAAGCGCACCGCCGACGAACTCCAGAAGCGCGGCTTCAAGATCGGCAAGGTGGGCAACGCCCCCGCCGCCTACGACAAGAAGATCAAGGGCGCCGGCATACTGCTCGGCCCCAAGGCGGCCGACGGCCCGCTGAAGGTGCTCGCCACCCAGCTCACCGGCGCCCAGCAGAAGACCGACGGCCGCAAGGGCGCCGAGCTCGACCTGATCATCGGCGACACCTTCAAGGCGCTGACCACCCAGCAGGCCGCGGCCAAGTCCCTCTCCCTGCTGACCCATCCGTCCCCGGCCCCCGCCGCCGACGCCAAGTGCTGACCGCATGAGCGAGGGCCCTGCACCAACCCGCGGTGCAGGGCCCGAACGACGATCAGGTGGAAACGGCGGGTCCGGTCAGCCGGCCGTGCCGTACATGCGGTCGCCCGCGTCGCCGAGGCCGGGCACGATGTAGCGGGCCTCGTTCAGCCGCTCGTCGACCGCCGCGGTGACCACCGTCACCGGCGTCCCGGCCAGCTCCTTCTCCATGACCGCGACGCCTTCCGGCGCGGCCAGCAGGCAGATCGCGGTGACATCGTCCGCACCGCGCTTGATCAGCTCACGGATGGCCGCGACCAGCGTGCCGCCGGTGGCGAGCATCGGGTCGACGACGTACACCTGACGGCCCGAGAGGTCGTCGGGCATCCGCGTGGCGTAGGTGTGCGCCTCGTAGGTCTCCTCGTTGCGGACCATGCCCATGAAGCCGACCTCGGCGGTGGGCAGCAGCCGGACCATGCCGTCCAGCATGCCCAGACCGGCCCGCAGGATCGGCACGACCAGGGGGCGCGGGTGCGAGAGCCGCACACCGGTGGTCGCCGTCACCGGCGTCTCGATGTCGACCTGCTCGGTGCGCACATCGCGGGTGGCCTCGTACGCGAGCAGGGTGACCAGCTCGTCGGCGAGCCGCCGGAACGTGGGGGAGTCGGTGCGCTTGTCGCGCAGAGTGGTGAGTTTGTGCGCCACCAGCGGGTGGTCGACGACGTGGATCCGCATGACATCGACACTAACCGAGCCGGAAGGCCCCGGCGCCCGCCGTGCGGTGCCCGGCGGAAGCCCGCGGCCGTGCGAGGCGGCCGGCATCAAACCACTGAAAGGAGGGAAAGGGGGCACGTACGCCCGATTGGCCGTTCCGTCCTCGGGCGAGGAGCTCGCCCGAGGTGGTGTGCGTGTGCCCGACCGTAAGCGGACCGATGACACGAACGACGCCGTCTCCGGTAGCCAGGGCCCGTCCCCGGACGCCGGGAACGAAGCGGCGCGCCGACGACGCCGTGCACAATTTCTGCGGGAACTGCACGAGGCCAAGGAGTTGCGGGACCGTGTCCAGCCGCGCCGCGCGCGGGCCGAGCGGATGCGCCAGGCCGTGCGGATGCGCACATTCCGCTGGTAGCGGAGCCCTTTGCGCCGGTAGCGGAACCCCTGCACGCCCCCGCTCGCGCTGCGGCACGTGAGCGACATCTCGCACAACCTCCGCACGACGCAGCGCCGAAGACCCCGCGCGAACGCGTTGTTTCTGCCACGATTCCGAAGGGGCGGGACCAACGGCGTGCAGCGCCGCCCCGCCCGGCCCGGCACGCCTATGACCAGTGGGAGAGTCACGGTGTACTTCGCCGCACTGCTCGCGCGCACCGAAGACGGGTGGGAAGCGAGCGATACGGAGCTCGACGATGTGGAGACGCTGACCGATCTGGCCGATCTGGCCCGAGAGGCGGCGGTCGACGACGACACGGTGGTGGCCTTCATCGAGCAGGAGGACGCCTGGTTCGGCGTCGTCCGGGTGGACGGCGAGGACGACCCCCGGGTCTTCCTCTCCAACGCCGCCATCGCCGCCAGAAGCTCGTACGGCGCCATGCTGACCGACGAGCTGCTCGGCCGCGACGAGGACGACGCGACCGACGACCTCGACAGCCTCGACCTGGACGGCACGGAGGACGGCGAACCCGAATCGGACAACCACGTGGACGACGACCCCCTGGAGGCGGTGAACGGCTCGGACGGCCCGCCGCACGGCCCGCTGGGCGATGCCGCCCTGCTGGCCGACCTGGGGGTCAGCGAGAAGGAACTGCTGGCCCTCGACGGTGATGCGCTGAGCACCATCGCGGACTCGCTGGGCTGCACGGAAGTCCTCGAGGCCGTGCGCTGAGCCGGCCCGGCCGGGCTCCTGCCCCGGGGCCTGCGGGCCCCGCCCCGGTCACGTCCCCGACACTGGGGACATGACCGTCCCCCCATCCGCCTCTCTTCCCTCCCCCGCACCCGACCCGCTGCGCGATCCCTGGACCGCGCCGATGCGGCAGGCGCTGGGCGAGGCCGCCCGCGCCCCCGGGACCGGTGACGTCCCGGTGGGCGCCGTCGTGCTGTCCGCGGACGGCACGGTCCTCGGCACCGGCCACAACGAACGCGAGGCCACCGGCGACCCGACCGCGCACGCCGAGATCCTCGCGCTGCGGGCGGCGGCCCGGACCCTGCGCGAGACGGCCGCGCGCGCGGAGCCCGGCCGGGACGGCGGTGGGAGGCGGGCGGGCGAGTGGCGGCTGACCGACTGCACGCTGGTCGTCACCCTCGAACCGTGCACGATGTGCGCCGGGGCGATCGTGCTCTCCCGGATCGACCGGGTCGTCTACGGCGCCCGCGACGCCAAGGCCGGGGCGGCCGGCTCCCTCTGGGACGTCATTCGTGACCGGCGTCTCAACCACCGGCCCGAAGTCATCACCGGCGTCCTCGAAGCCGAGTGCGCGGCCCTGCTCACCGACTTCTTCCGCGAGCGCTGACCGGCGTCCGGAGCCCGCGGCGGCCGCCGCCCGGAATCCGATTTCGGCGCACGGCCACCCTTGGGCTAAGCTCTCTCTCGGTAGCGTGTCCGAGCGGCCGAAGGAGCGCGCCTCGAAAGCGCGTGAGGGGGCAACTCCTCCGTGGGTTCAAATCCCACCGCTACCGCTCAGAGGGCGAAGGCCCCGATCCACACAAGGATCGGGGCCTTCGTCATGTCCGGGGCCGCGACGCCCGACGGCGGAGCGCGGGTTCCGCGCCGGCGCTCGTCACGGAAAAGCGGCGCGCCCGCCGGGACCGGGACGGGCGCGCCGCCGGGCCGGGGTGGGCCGGCCGGCATCTACTGCGCGTTACGCCTGCTGCGCGAGCGGACGAAGCGCACGAGCAGCCAGATCGCCAGGGCCACCAGTGCCAGGAAGACGACGAACAGCACGATCAGCACGATGCCGAGCTTCTTGAAGAAGCTGCCCTTCTTCTTCGCCTTCTTCTTCCACTTCGACACCTTGGACTTGGAGACCGTGGTGAAGTGCGGCGCGTGGTGTGCCCGGTGGTGGCGGTACGACACGGGCTGCGCGGGGGCGGCGGCGAGCCGTACGGAGGCGTCGGCGCCCCGGCCCGGAGCGTTCGCGGCGGCGACCGGCCGGGTGGTGTCCCCCGCGGCGCGGCCGGCCGCCGTTGCCGGTGCGACGGCCGCGGCCAGCAGACCGGCGAGCAGTGCCAGTACGACGGCCGGCCGCCGCCGCGTCAGGGGCGAGCGGGCGCCGCTCCGGGCGGGCCGGGCGGCCCGGTGCGACGAATCGGGCGCGGGTGAGGCGGAGTTCATGGGCATCTTCGGTTCCCCTTCGGGACGGGCGTCCCGCCATTATGTGCCGCGGCCCGGCGCCTGTCGCCGTACACGACGGGAGCCCCGCCGCCGGACCGTTTCCTGGGTTCCCCCGTGGTGACCAGGGGCGGCTCGGCGACAGGGCTCCCGTCCCGGGGAAGCGGCATCCGCGGACGCCGCCTCCTCCGAGGAGGACCACACCTCGAGTCCACGCCACCGTCCGGGGGCGGTCGTGGCGTGAACCCCGCAGCGAGGCTCCGGTCCAGGGGCCGGAAATTCCTGCCAGATTCACCGGCCCACGTCTCTCAGGGTGCCTCCCGGGAGCCGCCCCAACAGGCAGGCGAAGGGCCCCCTTTGGCGGGCCTTTGGTCCATAAAGTCCGTATCAGTGCCGGACTGGAGCGGACGCACTCGGTCCGCAACCACGACTCCCGAGATCGAACACGTGTGGTTACACTCGCCCGACTGCAACCGGGAAGTGCAGGCACCGCCGTAGGGGCCTGCGTAGGGGAGACGGGACTGATGGCGCAGGCGAAGAAGATCGCGTTGTACATGATCATTGTCTTCGTGCTGTACACGATCATCACCTCCCCTCAGCGGGCCGCCGAAATGGTGCAGATAGGCTTCGAGGGCATCTCGTCCGCCGCTCAGGGGGTCGGCGAGTTCATGACCCAGCTGATCAAGTAGGGACCGCCCGCCCCGGCCGGCGAACCCTGGGGCCGCCCGCGACCGGGCCGGCCCACGGTCGGCCGGCGCCCCAGCCCCGGCCCAGCCCGTCCGGCGACCGGACCGGCTGCGCCCCGTCCGCCCCACGGAGGCTCCCGTGATCCGCCACCTGGTCCTGTTCAAGCTCAATGAAGGTGTCTCCCGCGACGAGGAGCGGGTGCAGGCCGGCGTCCGCGCGTTCGCGGCGCTGGAGGGCGAGATTCCGGAGCTGGCCTTCTGGGAGTGCGCCTGGAACATCACCGACCGGCCGATCGCCTACGACTACGCGATCAACTCGGCGGTGGCCGACAAGGACGCCCTCAAGCGCTATATCGAGCACCCGGCCCACCAGGCGGCCGCTGCCCAGTGGCGTGAATTCGCCACCTGGGTGATCGCCGACTACGAATTCTGAGCCGCGGCACTCCCCCGGCCCGTCCCGCCGAGCCCCTCGCCCCCCGTGGGCGGGGGGCTTTGTCGTACCCCGGCCCCGACCGCCACCCACCCGCCGCAGGCCACCCCGCAGCCACTCAACTCTCTGTTCAACACGGCGTTATGAGGTGCTTGCACACAGTGCACATGTCTTGTGATGCTATGACCGCTTTTGCCGGATACATGCACTGTGAAGGGTGGCGTGACCGTGACGGCCCGTACTGCGCCCAAGGCTCCATCCCGCGAGAGCCGAAGCGCGGACACGCGGGCGCTCACGCAGGTGCTGTTCGCGGAGCTGACGGATCTGGAGCCCGGCACCCCGGAGCACACCCGGGTCCGCGCCGCACTGATCGAGGCCAATCTGCCGCTGGTCCGCTATGCCGCGGCGCGTTTCCGCAGCCGCAATGAGCCGATGGAGGACGTCATCCAGGTCGGCACCATCGGCCTGATCAATGCGATCGACCGGTTCGATCCGGACCGGGGCGTCCAGTTCCCCACCTTCGCGATGCCCACCGTCGTCGGCGAGATCAAACGCTACTTTCGAGACAATGTCCGCACGGTCCATGTGCCACGCCGCCTCCACGAGCTGTGGGTCCAGGTCAACGGCGCGACCGAGGATCTGACGGTGCTGCACGGCCGCTCCCCCACCACCGCCGAGATCGCCGAGCGACTGAAGATCGGCGAGGACGAGGTACTGGCCTGCCTGGAGGCGGGCCGCTCGTATCACGCCACCTCACTGGAGGCCGCACAGGAGGGCGACGGCCTGCCCGGCCTGCTCGACCGCCTCGGCTACGAGGACCCGGAGCTGGCCGGCGTCGAGCACCGGGACCTCGTACGGCACCTCCTGGTCCAGCTGCCGGAGCGCGAGCAGCGGATCCTTCTGCTGCGTTACTACAGCAATCTGACGCAGTCACAGATCAGTGCGGAACTAGGGGTGTCGCAGATGCATGTCTCGCGGCTACTGTCGCGGAGCTTCGCTCGGCTGCGATCCGCAAACAGGATCGACGCATAGCCGGGACGGGCGACCCGATCCTGCACAGATATGTCGACATGGCGCTACAGCGTGTTGCCGACATGTGACATTCTGCTGGAACCGCGTTTGCCGCGGCGCTGCCTCCGGTATTCAGGTGGAGGTATCACTCCTCGGTCCACCCCGGCCCGAGGACGCCGCAGCGACCCGACCGCGACCTCAAGGGGGTGGCATGTCCGTAGAACTGGGCAGCTCGAAGGTGCTTCCCGCGATTCCCGCGCCCGCACCGCACGTGCACGACGACGACGCCATCAACACCCGCACGCTCTCCCGCTCCCTGTTCCTGCGGCTGGCCTCGCTCGACAAGGACTGCGCGGAGCGTACGTACGTACGCGACACGCTCATCGAGCTGAACCTCCCGCTGGTCCGCTATGCGGCGGCCCGCTTCCGCAGCCGCAACGAGCCGATGGAGGACATCGTCCAGGTCGGCACGATCGGTCTGATCAAGGCGATCGACCGTTTCGATTGCGAACGCGGCGTGGAATTCCCGACGTTCGCGATGCCCACCGTGGTTGGCGAGATCAAGCGGTTCTTCCGCGACACCTCGTGGTCGGTGCGGGTGCCGCGCCGCCTCCAGGAGCTCCGGCTCGCCCTCACCAAGGCCAGTGACGAGCTCTCCCAGAAGCTGGACCGCTCCCCGACCGTTCCCGAACTGGCCCTGTGCCTGGGGGTGTCGGAGGAGGACGTGGTCGACGGTCTCGCCGTCGGCAACGCCTACACCGCCTCCTCGCTCGACTCGCCCTCCCCCGAGGACGACGGTGGCGAGGGCTCCCTCGCGGACCGCCTCGGCTACGAGGACAGCGCCCTGGAGGGCGTGGAGTACCGCGAGTCCCTCAAGCCGCTGCTGGCCAAACTCCCGGCCCGTGAGCGCCAGATCATCATGTTGCGCTTCTTCGCCAACATGACGCAGTCCCAGATCGGCGAGGAGGTCGGCATCTCCCAGATGCATGTCTCCCGGCTGCTCACCCGCACCCTGGCGCAGCTGCGCGAGGGCCTCATCTCCGACTGAGGAACGGTCCGCCGGGGGGCTGTACAGCGCTTCGTGCCGCTCGGCGGACAGTCACACGAGAACCCTCTGCGGGCCGTGCGCGGCCGTACGCAGCTCGTGGCCCCTCCGTGATCCCCTCACGGACTCTGCCTCCGTGATCCCCTCGCGGACCGTGAACGTACCCCGTCGGCCAGGGACTTGATACCGGCCGTGGCCGCCCGTCGTCGCCCGTGCGCGTGAGCCGGCCGACGCCGCCGACGGTGAGCCGGCCCCCTGCGGAGAAGGCTGTCGACCCGGCGATGAAGGGCTGTCCACCCGCCTTCCACAAGCCCGGTCCGGCCTCTGTACACCTGACACACCGTCAGCAACACTGTGCCGATGCGACGGACGACGACTGTGGCCTCCGCTTCCGCGGCCGTGCTGTGTCTGGGTGCCCTGCTGACCGGCTGCGGGAGCGCGGCCGGTGCGGGCCGTGCCGCGGTGGGCGCGGCAGGTCCCGCCGACGGCCGGGCGCCGACCCACGCCGTACCGCCCCGGGACGGCGTCGAGCTGACGCCGCTGGACGGCGACCGGGGCCAGGCGCGGAACGGCGGCAAAGACGGCAGCGGCGGCGGAACGGAGTCCGGCCGGCCCGGTTCGGGGGCGTCCGACGGCTCGGGCAAGGGGGACACGGCCGACGGCGCACGGGCCTCCGGCAGCCCCGGCACACCCGGTGCCCGGCACGGCTCCTCCGCACCCACCTCAGGAGCGCACCCCGGCCACGGCGGCACCACCACGCCCCCGACGTCTCCGGGCTCCCCCAACTCCCCCTCGCACCCGGGCGATCCCACGCCACCGCACGGCACCCCCGCCCCCGAACCGCCCTCCCCCACCCTCCCGGCCGGCCCGAACACCCCCGACGGCCTGCTGATCGGTGTGCCCGGCCGGTCCGGCACCGACGTCCGCTGGTGCGAGCGGGTCACCCTGGAGTTCCTCAACACCGGTGACCGGCCCGTCACCGCCGGCACGGTCACCTTCGGCACGCACATCATCGGCGCCCTCGGCATCGACTGGGCCACCCGCTCCTCCGCCCACAAGCTGCCGCTGCCGCTGGCGCCGGGAAAGAAGAAGACGGGCAGCTGGCGGGTGTGCGTGGACGGCTGGCGGGTGCCGGCGGGCATGCACATCGAGACGAAGGACGTGGACTTCACCTGGAAGTGAGGCGGCCAGGTGGAAGTGAGGCGGCCGCCTGGCAGTGAGGGGCCGGGCGGGGCTACCGGGCCCCGCAGCCGGCCGGGCGGGTCTGCCCGGCCCCGCGGCCGGCCGGGCCGCCCCGTTCCCCCGTAGGCCCGCGAAACCATCTCCCTGAATAGCGATGAGTTCCGACCGGTGCGACCGTCTATAGAGGCACAGACGCAGCCACCGGCCGCGAACCGTCCCAGGGAGAGACCATGCCCAAGATCACCCCCAACCTCTGGTTCGACACCCAGGGCCAGGAAGCCGCCGAGTTCTACTGCTCGGTGTTCCCGAACTCGAAGATCAAGGCCGTCACCTATTACAACGAGGCGGGCCCGCGGCCGGCCGGCACCGTGCTGACGGTGGAGTTCGAGCTCGACGGCCAGGAGTACCTCGCGCTCAACGGCGGGCCGGAGTTCACCTTCAGCGAGGCGATCTCGTTGCTGATCGAGTGCGCCGACCAGGACGAGATCGACTATTACTGGGCCAAGCTCTCCGAGGGCGGCGAGGAGGGCCCCTGCGGCTGGCTGAAGGACAAGTACGGGCTGTCCTGGCAGGTGGCACCCGGCGGCATGGCGGAGATGCTCAACGACCCGGACCAGGAGCGTGCGGCCCGCGCCATGAAGGCCATGTTCGGCATGAAGAAGATCGACATCGCCGCGCTCCAGGCCGCGGCCGACCAGGCATAGGCGGCCGCCGTCCGGCGACTGCCCGCGCGTCACGGGAGCCCCGGGCCGCCCGTGGTCCGGGGCTCGTCGCTGCGCCCCGGCCCGGCCCGGCTCGTCGCCGCGCCGCGGTCTCCGCGGCCTCAGGAGCGGCTGGGGTTCCGTCCGGTCCGTATCGGGCGCGGGGCGGCGCTGTGGCGTATGTCCACGTCGCGCAGGGCCCGGGTGGCCGCCTCCACGGCCGTGGGGGACGCCTCGGCGAAGACGGCCTCATGCGCGTCGGCGTTGGCGCGGACGGCGTGCTCGGCCGTCCGCACCCCGTCCGGCGTCAGGCTGATCATGGTGCTCCGGCCGTCGTCCGGGGAGGGCTCGCGGCGGACGAGGCCGCGCCCGGCGAGGTGGTTGACGACGTTGCTGATGCCGCCGGAGGACAGCAGCAGGGCGCGGGCCAGTTCGTTCGGCTTCATACGGTACGGCTCACCCGCCCGGCGCAGGGCGACCAGGATGTCGAACTCGGCGACGGTCAGTCCGAGTTCGGGCAGTACGCCACGGGTGGCCTGATCCAGGGCGCGGGCGAGCTGGGCTATGCGCTTCGAGAGCTCCGTCGTCGGGCGGAGCACGTCCGGCAGCTCGGTGTGCCAGGCGTCCATCAGCGCGTCGACGGGGTCAGGGCGCGGTCCGGGTGGTGCGGTCACGTCGGCAGGATAGATCAGCATCATGATAGCTTTCTATAAAGCTTTCTTCCGAACGTGTAGAGGGTGACTTGCCATGGGAATCGAGCGCCACCACTCACCGCGCCTGCTTCTGCGCGGCGGCCTGGTCATCGACACCGCCCCCCACCCCGTCGTCCACCCGCACACCGATGTCCTCGTCGAGGAGGGCCGGATCGCCGCCGTGGGCCGCGGGCTGCCCTTCGACGAGGGCGATACCGGCCTGGAGGTGATCGACGCCCGCGAGCGGATCGTGCTGCCGGGCTTCGTCGACACCCACCGGCATCTCTGGCAGGCCGTGCTGCGGTCCGCCGCGGTCGACGAGAGCCTCGACAGCTATCTCGGCCGGATCCTCGGCGATCTCTCCGGCCGCTTCACGCCGGCCGATGTGTACACCGGCAACCTCCTCGGCGCGCTGGAGTGCCTGGACACCGGCGTCACCACCGTGCAGGACTTCTCGCACGTCCAGTACACGCCGGAGCACAGCGCGGCCGCCGTCGAGGCGCTGGAGGAGGCCGGCATCCGCGCCGTCTTCGGCTACGGCTACCCCGTCTTCGACGACACCGCCCGGCGGGCCGACTGGGTGCGGCAGGTCCGCACCCGGTACTTCCCCTCGGGCGAGGCGCTGCTCACGATGGCCCTGGCCCCCGTCGGCCCCTCCTTCGCCCCACCGGAGACCGTCCGGGAGGACTGGCTGCTCGCCCGCGAACTGGGCCTGCCGATCGCCGTCCATGTGACCGCCGGCCCGGTGGCGATGCGCCCGATCACCGCCCTCCAGGAGCAGGGGCTGCTCACCTCCGGCACCCTCTATGTGCACGGCAATTCCCTGCCCGACTCCGAGCTGCGGCTGATCGCCGAGTCCGGCGGCGCGGTGGCGATCACGCCGGCGATCGAGGCTTCGATGCGGTTCGGCGCACCGATGGCGGGACGGCTGCGCCGCGCGGGCATCCCGACCGGCCTGGGCGCGGACGCGGTGACCTCGGCGCCGGGCGATATGTTCTCGCAGATGCGCGCCGCGCTGATGAGCAGTCACTTCGACGGTGACGGCGACGGCGAGCCCGATGGGCCCACGGTCAAGGCGGCCGATGTCCTGCGGATGGCCACCGCGGAGGGCGCCGAGACCCTCGGCCTGGCCGACGAGGTGGGCTCCCTGGGCATCGGCAAACGCGCCGACCTCGTCCTCCTCCGCACCGACGCCCTCAACCTCGCCCCGGTCGCCCACGACCCGATCGGCGCCGTGGTGACCGCCGCCCACCCCGGAAACATCGACACGGTCCTGGTGGACGGCCACCCGGTCAAACGCGACGGGCAGCTGCTGTACGGGGAGCTGGGCAGCGTACTCTCCGAGGCCCACCGTGCAGTCGAACGCCTGGGGGCGTCGAGGTCCTAGAGGAGTCGCAACGGGGCCGTACCAGGTGCGCTGGCAGCCGGGCCGTGCGGCCGGCGTCTGCACGGTCGGCCTGTCGTGTCTCTTGAGCCGCTCGGTGATTGATCACCAGGGCGGCGAGCGGGGAGCGCCGTCCTCCCCACACCCGGTGACCCACAGCTGAACTTTCTTCGCGATTTTGTCCGAGTGGCGTAATGGAACCCACCGTGGCGCGTCTCTCCAGCTGGTACGCGAAGTACAGAGGAGGCGGCGTGGTGTATTTCCCGGGGCGGCTGGTGGGCCGTGAGGCCGAGCTGGCGAAAATGGCGGGATGGGCGAGGACCGCGAGGGCGGGCACGGGGCAGGTGGCGTTCGTCGTCGGCGAGGCCGGCCTGGGCAAGACAGCCCTGCTGGAACTGACCGCGGAAACTGCCGGGTCGCTGGGCATGCGGGTGCTGAAGGCGACGGCCCAGGAGCTGGAACGGCAGCGCCCGTTCGCGGTGATCTCGGCCTGTCTGGGGGTGGATACGGAGTCGGCGGATGCCTCCCTGGCACGGGCCGGCGAGATCTTGCGGGGCGAGGGCCGCTACGGGATGCCGGGTGGGTTGGGCGAGGCGGCCGGGTCGGACTTCGCCGCCGTCGAGACGATGCTCGGCCTGATCGACGACCTGTGTACGCAGCAGCCGCTGGCACTGTTCCTCGACGACCTCCAGTGGGCGGACTCGGCGAGCCTGCTGGTGGTGCAGCGGCTGCTGCGGTCGGTTCACCAGTTGCCACTGCTCCTCGTCGGGGCCTATCGGCCCGCGCCCCAAGGGGACGTCGACCGGCTCTCCCGAAGTCTGGCTCTCGGCAACCACCCGATACTGGAGCTGACCCCCCTGCCTCCGCCTGCCGTGTCGGCCCTGCTGGCCGGCCTGTGCGGCGGTGCGCCCGGTCCGCGGCTGAGACGCATGGCCGAGGGGGCGGCAGGAAACCCGTGGTACGTCATGGAGCTGGCCGCCGCCCTCCGGCGTGAGGACGCGATCGACCTCCGCGACGGGCTCGCAGAGGTCCCCCTCGACTGCCCGCAACCGTCGTTGACCCATCTGATCAACCACCGGTTGCGGTATCTGCGCGAGGAGGTGCTGCAAGTGCTTCGCGCCGCCTCGGTGCTGGGCACCGGCTGTACCCTCACCGACCTCGCAACGGTCCTCGACCGGCCGACACATGAACTGCTCAGCATCCTCGCGGAGGCCGGGACGGCCGGAATTCTGCGCGATGCCGGCGACCGGCTGGTCTTCCGTCACGACCTCATCCGACATGCCCTCTACGACGCCGTGCCGGGACCGGCCCGCGCCCTGCTGCACTTGAGGACGGCGCAGGCCCTCGCGGGCGCCGGAGCGGTTCCCGAACGCGTCGCCGAGCATCTGCTGGTCGCGACGTCCGCGTCGGGCGACTTCCTGATCGACTGGCTCCTTGGGTCCGCGGTCCCCCTCACGTCCCGGGCACCGGCCATGGCGCTCCTGCTGATCGACCAGGCACTGGAGCTCGCCGGCCCCACTGATCCACGCCGCGGCCAACTCCAGCTGTACCGGGCCGTCGCCGAGCTCTCCTCCGGCCGCCTGGCGGAGGCGGAGGAGACCGCCCGTTGCGCACTGGCCAGGACCCGGGGCCCGGGGTGGGAAGGCCCGCTGCGGTGGATCATCGTCCACGCGTCCTTCGCCCGCGGCCGTCCCGACCTGGCGCTCGTCGAGATCCGCGCCGCGTGCGGCAGGCCGGGCGTATCGGCGCTTGAGGCGCTCCGGTTCCGGGCGTTCAGCGCAACCTGCCTGTTCGCACTCGGCCGGCTGACGGAGGCCGGCGCGGTCGCTTCGGCCACCCGGCGTGCGGCAGAAGCGATGGACGACGCCGCCGCCCTGGCCGATGCGCTGCACATCCTGGCGGCGAAGCGATTCCTCGAAGCTCCTGGCACCGAAGCCCTGGAACTTGCCCGGCACGCCGCCCGGCTCACGCCGGAGCCGCTGCATCCGGCACAGCGGATCAGGCTGCAACTCACCCTGGTCAACCGCTATATGGATCTCGACCGCTACCAGGACGCGCAGCGCACCCTCGCAGCCGTCCATGAGACGACGAAGCACACCGGTGACATCTATCTGCCCTGGTACCACCTCTCCTGTGCCCTGCTCGCCTTCCACGCCGGCCGCTGGGACGACGCCCTCACCGAGATCGAGGCCGGGCTCGATCCCGGCAAGCGCTTCAGGATGTGCCGGGCACTGCGGGGGGTGGCGGCGCTGATCTCACTGCACCGCGGCCGGCAGTCCGCCGCCGAGGCTCATCTGACCGCCGCGGCCGCGGCGACCGACAGCAGTGACATCACCTGGTACTACGCACACCTGCCGCTGTGTGCCGACGCCCTCGCGGACGAGGCCCGGGGCCACCCCGAGCGCGCCTACGCCCGGCTCACCGCCGCGTTCGACCGTGGCGTGGGCGGCCATCTGCCGGGCCAGTTGAGCCTCGGCCTTCTGACGCCCGATCTCGTGCGGCTCGCCCTGACCCACAACGACACCACCAACGCACGGCGCTACGCCGAGGCCGCACGCAGACGCGCCGACCACAGTGGCACCCCGTACCACCTCGGTGATGCCCTCCGGTGCCAGGGACTGCTCGACCGGGACCCGGATCTGCTGCTGGAAGCAGCCCGCTGCTACCACCAGGCGCCGCGACCGCTGAGTGAGGCACACGCCTACACCGACGCGGCCGAACTACTGGCCCAGCAGCGGCGGCCCGCCCGGGCTCGTGCCCTGCTCGACCAGGCGTTGGAGGTCTACACACGGATGGACGCCCAGTGGGACATGGCCCGCGCCCTGGCTCGCCTGCGGGCCCACGCCGTCCACCGCAGCGCACGCAGACCACGCAGCAGTGCCCGCCTCGGGTGGGAGGCGCTGACGGACACCGAACACCTCGTCGCCGGCCACGTCGCCTCCGGCCACTCCAACCCCGAGATCGCGGCCCGTATGTACATCTCACGACGCACCGTCGGCACCCATGTGTCCCACATTCTCCAGAAGCTGGGGATGACCTCACGGGTCGAACTCGCCGCCGAAGTCATCCGCCGCAGGAGTCCGGACGAGCCGCCATCGCCGCACTGACCGCCGGTCAATACGCCCCGGCGCGCCTGTAATCAAGGGCTCTATCCGTCAGGTGACGGATGTACATCCAGCCACCCGCTCCTACGTTGACAGTCCCACCGCGATCCGGGCCCACAGGGTGAACCGGTGCCCGGCCAGGCCCTTCGTCCTGGAGAACGTGCTGTGGGTGCCGCTCGGGGTCACTGACCCGGCCTCGAGGGCTCGGCTCACGGAAACAGGAGCAGGAACCATGACCCATGAGATGACCCCCCGGAGATCCGGGGCGCGGGCGGCCGCCGCACTGTTGGCGGTCTGTTCGGCAATGCTTGGTTTCGTCGTGTCGCCGCTCGCCACGGGGACAGCTCGCGCTGAAGATGCCACAACGACCGTATCGGTCCAAAGCACGTCGAAGCCGGGCCAGTACGTCAACGCGGTGGGTACATCCGTTCTGAATTGGGATGCCCCCGAAGTCTTCGAATTCGACTTCAACGACGACGGAACGTTCCACATCAAGTCCGGGACGGACGGCCAGTGCATCGACAAGTGGCGAACGAACGACTCGGGCGTCCCCCGCTACAAGCAGGGATACCTGCTTACGGTGACGGACTGCCATGACAAGAACGCCGCAGATCCCACGACAGACTCCCAGAACTGGTACCTGGTACCGGTGAACGAGGGCGGTGCGGGCAACGCCTACTACATCGTGAACGCCGGCGAGCGCCGGTGCATGGACGACCAGATGATAGGCGGCGAAATACGCAAGGACAAGTACGTTCCAGACCTCGGCAGGGGCGAGTGCTCTTCGGGCCGGGCAAGCCAGCAGTTCATTCTGGAAGACGCTGCGCAGCGCAGCGATTTCACCGGCCGGCTCCACCAGAAGGCGTTGTCCGCAGCATTCAAGATGTGCGGTGTCGACCCCGATAGTTGCAGCTACGAAGCGAAGTCCTACGGCGATGCGCAGCCCGTCGGCGAAGAGTGCGTGAACCAGTGGTGGAAAAACCCCAGCAAGACGGAGAAGACCACTGGTCATTACACCCGGGGGGAGAATGAGGGCTGGCAGCACAGCGTCGGGACCACCGTCACTGTCGGAGCCGAATTCGGAGTGGACGCGGGCGTGGTCAGTAAGGTCAGCACCTCGGTTTCCACGTCATACCAGAAGACCTGGAGCCATATTGATTTGCGCAGCACGACATGGGACTTTCCCATCTCGCCCGGAAACTACGGGTGGGTCGTGAAGATCATGGAAAAGCGGGACGTGACAGGTACCTGGACCTTCTCCAGCGGGCCCATGAAGTGGAGCGCCGAGGGCACCAGCACCGTCACCTATGCGGAGGGCTATTCGAACAAGGATGAGCCGGCCCCGCCGCCCCCCGGCTCCTGCCCGGGCACCTGAGGTGCCTCATCCGGCGACGGAGTAACACTCTGCCCCGGCGCCGCCCTCGGTCAGGTCCATGCCCTGACCGAGGGCTCTGCCGTAAGGGCGGTCGCGTGGCCTGACCTGTGGCCCGCACAGATGAAGGGCCCGGCATCGCCGATGCCGGGCCCCGTGCGTTGCGGAAGTGTTCAGGCCAGCGCCAGCCACGCCGCGCCCGCGACGACCAGGAGGGCGACGATGATGCCGACGATGAGGCCCACGCGGGGGCCGGCCGACTGCTGGGGGGCCGGGGCGCGGCGGCCGCCGGTCTGCGGGGTACCGCCCTCGTCCACGAAGGCGCGGAACATCTGCGTGCTGCCGGCCGGGTCGTAGTTGCCGCCGGCCTGGTTCTGCGGGTTGGTCGCCATGGGCAAGGACCCTAGCGAACCGGGGGCGGAGCGGCACCCCTGGGGCACGCGTGGAGCGCCCGGGAAGGCGCCTACGGAGCGGGGTCGGGGCGGGTACGGCGCGTGGGCGGGAGTGCGGGCGGGCCGTCCGGGGGTGTCCCGTTACCGGCCGGTATTGGTCGGCGGCTGCGAGAGCGGCTCCGACCTGCGGGTTTACGGGCCTTGGTCAGGCCATTGACCAAGGCCCGGTGCAGACTTTGAGGTGCCCTTACTTCAACCCTGGACGAATCATTTGCCTTCAGCAACCAACGTTGCTTATGGTTGCCCCAAGCAACAAAAGATGTGCGAGGGATCGTGGAGGAGCCGGTGGCAGCTCACAGTCAGTACGAGGAGCTGGCCAGGCAACTCAGCGCCATCGGTGCCGTCAAGCGCGAGATGGGGCGGATGCTGCCCCAGGAGTGCCCGCCCGCCTCGGCCGGGGTGCTCACCCTGCTCGACCGGCACGGTGAGATGCGGATGAGCCAGCTCGCCGAGCTGCTCGCGATCGACATGTCGGTGACCAGCCGGCATGTGGCCCATGCCGCCGAGCGCGGCTGGATCGAGCGGAAGCCCGATCCGGCGGACAAGCGCTCACGGCTGCTGCGGCTGACCCCGAGCGGCACCGCGCTGCTGGCCGAGCTCGCCGAGCGCTACACGGCCGCGCTCGCCCGGTACTTGGACGACTGGTCCGACGCCGACGTCGGGCAGCTCACCGAGCTCCTCGCCAGGCTCCGCACGAGCTTCGGCGACTGCCGCACCCGGGCGCATCACGACTTCACCACCCGTACACCCGCAGGATGAAAAGGAACTACATGGCTACGACCACACCAGCCGGTGTGCGGGGCGGCCACGCCAGGCACGGAGGCGGACAGCACGCCTCCGGCGGAGCCCCTATGACGCACCGTCAGATCATGGAGGCGCTGTCCGGGCTGCTGCTCGGCATGTTCGTCGCCATCCTGTCGTCGACGATCGTCTCCAACGCGCTGCCCGAGATCATTCATGACCTCGACGGCGGGCAGAGCGCCTACACCTGGGTCGTCACCGCTTCGCTGCTCGCGATGACCGCGACCACCCCCCTGTGGGGCAAGCTCTCCGACCTGTTCAGCAAGAAGCTGCTGGTGCAGGTCGCGCTGATCATTTACGTGGCGGGCTCGGTGGTCGCCGGGCTGTCGCAGAACACCGGCATGCTGATCGCCTGCCGGGTCGTGCAGGGCATAGGCGTGGGCGGGCTGTCCGCCCTGGCCCAGATCGTGATGGCCGCGATGATCTCGCCGCGGGAGCGCGGGCGTTACAGCGGCTACCTCGGCGCCACCTTCGCCGTCGCCACCGTCGGCGGCCCGCTGCTCGGCGGCGTCATCACCGACACCGACTGGCTCGGCTGGCGCTGGTGCTTCTACGTCGGCGTCCCGTTCGCCGTCATCGCGCTGATCGTGCTCCAGAAGACCCTCAAGCTCCCCGTCGTCCGGCGCGAGGGCGTCAAGGTCGACTGGGCGGGCGCGTTCTTCATCAGCGCGGCGGTCTCGCTGCTGCTGGTGTGGGTGACGCTGGCCGGTGACAAGTACGACTGGATGTCGTGGCAGACCGCCGCGATGGTCGGCGGCGCGGTCGTGCTCGGCGCGGTCTTCCTCTTCGTGGAGACCAGGGCCAAGGAGCCGATCATCCCATTGCGGCTGTTCCGCAACAAGACGATCACCCTGGCTTCGGTGGCCTCGCTGTTCGTCGGTGTCGCGATGTTCTCCGGGACCGTCTTCTTCAGCCAGTACTTCCAGCTGGCGCGCGGCGAGTCGCCGACGATGTCCGGCGTCCTGACGATTCCGATGATCGGTGGCCTGTTCATCTCGTCCACCGTCTCGGGCCAGGTCATCACCAAGACCGGCAGGTGGAAGGCGTGGCTGGTCAGCGGCGGTGTGCTGGTGACCGCGGGCCTCGGCCTGCTGGGCACCATCCGCTACGACACCGAGTACTGGCACATCGCGATCTTCATGGCGCTGATGGGCCTGGGCATCGGCATGATGATGCAGAACCTGGTGCTCGCCACGCAGAACCAGGTGGCGCCCGAGGACCTCGGCTCCGCCTCGTCCGTCGTGACCTTCTTCCGCTCCCTCGGTGGTGCGGTGGGCGTCTCGGCCCTGGGTGCGGTGCTGGCCAACCGGGTCACCCACTACGTGAAGGACGGTCTGGCCGACCTCGGCCCCAAGGCCGCCAAGGCCGCCGCCCACGGCGCCGGCAACAGCGGCGGCGGCATCCCCGACCTGGACTCCCTCCCGGCGCCGCTGCGCACCGTCATGGAGAGCGCCTACGGCCACGGTGTCGCCGATGTCTTCCTGTACGCGGCGCCCTGCGCGCTGCTCGCCTTCCTCTTCACCCTGTTCATCAAGGAGGTCGCGTTGAAGACGCGCGGGGGCCTGTCCCAGAGCTCCGAGGACGCACCGGCCGCGGCCACCCCGTCGGCCGCCGCCGCGGAGGCCGTCATTCCGGCGCAGGCCGAGGAGCGGGAGCCCGCCCTGGTGGGCGCCGCGCCGGTGGCCCCGGACGACGAGGCGCACACGCCCTCCTGGGCACGGCCGGCCGCGGCGACAGCCACCCAGCCGCTGGCCGCGTACGCCTCGGCCGGCGGCGGGGACGGCACCCCGTCCGGGCCGTCGGTGCACGGCTTCGTCCGCAACGCGGAGGGCAGCCCCGTACCGCGCTCCGCGGTCACGCTGATCTCGCTCAGCGGGCGGCAGTTGGGCCGCGCGGTCGCCCAGGCCAACGGTTCGTATGTGCTCGACGCCCCCGGCGCCGGCTCGTACGTGCTGATCGCCGCGGCCGACGGCCACCAGCCGCAGGCGTCCACGGTCGTCATCGGCGAGGCGCCGCACGCCTACGACATCCTGCTCAGCGGCACCAGCGGCCTCGGCGGCCAGGTCCGCAGCGCGGCCACCGGCGCACCGGTCGACGGGGCGATGGTCGTCGTGACCGACGTCCGCGGCGAGGTGCTGGCCACCGGAAAGACCGGCGCCGAGGGCCACTTCGCCTTCGACGAGCTGGCGCCCGGCACCTTCACCGTCGCCGTGAACGCCCCGAACCACCGCCC
Organism: Streptomyces sp. NPDC127097; assembly: GCF_042724075.1. Lineage (NCBI taxonomy): Bacteria > Bacillati > Actinomycetota > Actinomycetes > Kitasatosporales > Streptomycetaceae > Streptomyces > Streptomyces sp. NPDC127097. The sequence continues at coordinate 45,143 of NZ_JBHXFI010000040.1, forward strand.
GGCGGCGCTGCCGGTCGAGATCGGCGGCCAGGGCACCACGCGGATCGAGATCGAGCTGCTGTCCGGCGCACGGGTGCAGGGCGTCGTGCGGGCCGGTGCGCACCGCCGGCCGCTGCCCGACGCCCGGGTCACGCTGGTGGACGCCGCGGGCAATGTCGTGGCCACCTCGACGACCGGGGAGGACGGCGCCTACGCCTTCACCGACCTGGACGCCGGCGACTACACGGTCATCGCGAGCGGCTACCCGCCCGTCGCCACCGGCCTCGCGGTCGGCGCGCACGGGGTCGACGGCTACGACGTCGAGCTCGCGCACCCCGGTGCGGGTGCGCCGGAATGAGCGTGGGCGGAGCCGTGGTCGGTTGCGCGTCGATTGCGCGCCGGCACTGACCCCCACCCGCGGGATGCCGCACCAGGGCATCCAGGCGGCACGAACCCCGGTCCGGGGCGCGCGTTGAGCGGAGGCGCGTTCCGGACCGGATCGAAGGGCTCCGGCGGCGGCGCTGCGCACAGGCAGGGGACGGCCTGCACGCCGCCGCCGGGGCCCGACACCTCCCCACGCTCACGGCCCGGCTCGCACGGGCCCCATGAGCAGGGGACACCACCAGGCAACAAACGGGAGAGGCAATGACTTCGACGGGCGCGGGAGCTGCGGGACTGAGGGCGCAGGTCCGCACACGGGACGGCTGGGCGGTCCAGCACGCCGTAGTGACCGTCACCGATATGACCGGCGCGCAGGTGCTGCGGGCCGCGGCGGACGACGAGGGCGCCATCCGCAGCGCGGAGCCGCTGCCGCCCGGCCCGTACACGGTCATCGTGACGGCCGTCGGCTACGCACCGGTCGCCTCCAGCGCGATCGTGACGGCGAGCGGCCGGATGGACGTGGGCAGCGTCGTGCTGGCCCGGCAGGGCGGGGCCGAGCTGCCGCCGCCCGGTGTCTGGACCATCGACCCGATGCACTCGACGGTGGCGGCGGTCGCCCAGCACCTGGGGATCTCCAGCGTGCACGGCCGGTTCACCGAGTTCGGCGGCCGGATCGAGATCGCCGAGGACCTGAACGCCTCGCGGGTCGAGGCGGACATCAAGGCCGCCTCCATCGACACCGGCAACGGGATGCGCGACGGCCATCTGCGCTCCGAGGACTTCCTGAACGTCGAGGAGTACCCCGAGCTCACCTACCGCAGCTCGGGCCTGTCACCGGCCGGCCCGGACCGCTGGACCGTGCACGGTGAGCTCGGGCTGCACGGTGTCGTACGGCCGGTGGACCTCGAACTGAGCTACCTCGGCACCGGCCCCGACCCTTGGGGCGGGGTGCGCGCCGCGTTCCGTGCCACCGCCGAACTGCGCCGCGAGGACTTCAAGATGAACTACAACCAGGTCGTGGCGGCCGGTGTCGCGGCCATCGGGACCACGCTCAAGGTGGAGCTGGACATCCAGGCGGTGCAGGGGGAGAGCCTGCCGATGGGGTGAGGCCCCCTCCGCCGGGCACGGACCGGCCGGGTGTCACTCCCCCGCCCGCTCCCGCATCGCCTCGATGCCGGCGATCTGGAGATCGAGGGCGAAGGCGAAGTCGCGGTCGCGCATCTCCTCCACGGTGGCCCCGCCGCGGGCCTCCATGATCTTGGTGGTGTTCTCCAGCGTCTCCGCGAACTCCGGAACGCCCTGGACCGAGGTCATCACCTGCTGGAAGTACGCGTCGACGGACACCCCCGCCTCCGCGCAGCGGGCGTTGAACAGGCCCTCGATGGTGGCGAAGCCGTAGACGAACTGGAAGACGGCGGACAGCCCGCCGGAGATCTGCTGGAGCGACAGGCCGCTCTCCTTCATCACCCGCATGCTGGCGTTGGAGAACGCGATCGAGTGCGGGCCGATGTTGATGTACGTGCCCAGCAGCCGGGCCACCCAGGTGTGGCCGGTCAGCAGGGTGCGGTATTCGGTGGCCAGTGAGCGCAGGTGGTCCCGCCAGTCCCGGCCGGTGTCGGCCTCGTCCGGCAGCCGCACCTCGCCCATGACGCGGTCCAGGGCCAGTTCCAGCAGGTCGTCCTTGGTGTCGACGTACCAGTAGACGGACATCGCGGTGACGCCCAGCTCGGCCGCGAGCCGGCGCATGGAGAACTTCGCCAGGCCCTCCGCGTCCAGCAGCCGGACCGTCGCCGCGACGATCTTGTCGAGGTCGAGTCCGGCCGGCTGGTCCGCCTTCCGTTTGAGCGGGGGGCGTTCGGCCAGCCAGACGCTGTTCGACCGCTTCCCGGTGCGGCCGTCCGTCGCTGCCATGGCGCCCCTCCTTGCCCCGGACGTCTGCGGCGTCAGGGTGTCGTCGTCGATGTCGTCGTTGGTGTCGTCGTCGGTCGCGGGCACGTACGCGTGGTCATACGTGCCGTCGGTACGCGCCGTTCACGATCACGTACCCGCCGATGCTATTCCGCCGGGGCGGCCGCCGGTTCCGCACCGGCGGGCGTGGCCGGCACCTCCGGGTCCTGGCCGGCCCGCTCCGCCCGGCGCAGCAGTAGCGCGGCGACCAGTCCGCCGAGGAACACCGCGGCCGCGCCGACCAGCTGGCTGGTGCCGATACCGGCCGCGAAGGCGTCGTGGACGGCGGTGCGTTCGGCGTCCGTACGGGTCCGGGCGAGCGCCGCGGGCAGCGAGCCGGCGCCGGCGGCGGCCAGCGGAAGCAGCGCGACGAAGCGGGAGTTGAGGACCGCGCCGAGGACGGCGACACCGAGGCCCTGGCCGAACTCCATCAGTGTGCCGTTGACCCCCGCCCCCACTCCGGCCTTGGCCGGCGGGATCGCGGACATGATGGCGTTGGCCATCGCCGGCATGGCGAACGCGACACCGACGCCCATCACGATCAGGCCGGTCAGCATGCCGCCGTAGCCGTCGCCGCCGAGCAGCGAGATGGCGGCGAGGCCGGCCGCGAGCAGCGACATCCCGGAGACGATCATGCCGGGGGTGCCGAGCCGGGGCAGCAGCCGTGCGCTCAGACCGGTGAAGTTGAGCAGGATGACGGTGACCGCGAGCGGCGCCATCCGCAGTCCGGCGTCCAGCGGGCCGTAGCCGAGGACCAGTTGGAGATGCTGGGTGAGCAGGAACATCGAGCCGCCCATGCCGAAGGCGACGAGGATGCCGCCGGCGACCGCACCGATGAACCGGCGGTTGCGGAAGAAGTGCATGTCCAGCATCGGATACGGGACGTGCAGCTCCCAGAGCGCGAAGGCGGCGAGGCCGGCCAGGCCGATGGCGGCGGAGACCAGCACCCGGCCGGACAGCCAGCCGGTGACCGGCCCGGAGATGATCGCGAAGACCACGCCGACCATGCCGATCATGGAGAGCAGGGCGCCCAGCAGATCAGGGCACTCGCCGCCGCGGCTGCTGGACTCGGGGACGAGGGCGATGACGGCGGCCAGCGCCATGACGGCGACCGGCAGGTTGACCAGGAACAGCGAGCCCCACCAGAAGTGGTCGAGCAGCGTGCCGCCGATCAGCGGCCCGGCCGCGAACCCGAGCGAGTTGACCGAGCTCCAGATGCCGATGGCCTTGGGGCGCTCGTCGTCGTCGAAGATCTGCATGACGACGGCGAGGGTGGTGGTCACCAGCAGCGCGCCGCCGACGCCCATCCCGGCGCGGGCCGCGATCAGCTGACCGGGCGACTGGGCGAGCCCCGCGCCGAGCGAGGCGACGCCGAAGAGCACCAGGCCGACGGCGAGCATCTTCTTGCGGCCGTAGCGGTCGGCGGAGTTGCCCGCGGTGAGCAGCAGACCGGACTGCACCAGCGAATAGGCGTTGATCATCCACTGGACGTCGGCGGTGCTCGCGCCCAGTTCCCCGGTGAGGGAAGGGATGGCGACGTTGAGGACGGTGTTGTCGAGGATGACCGTCAGCTGGGCCAGGCAGATGACGGCGAGGATCAGCCAGCGGGCGGCGGTCCGGCCCGGTGGCTGGAGCGTGGTGGTGGCGTCGGAGGCCACGGGGGACATACGGGCTCCCTGTACGGTGTATGAGCGAATCATTTACACCGTACAGGGAGTGCTATACGCCGTACATTTTATTTTTGGCCGGGTCGCGGGTACCCGTGGTCAGCAGTACTCCGGCAGGTCGGCGCCGGTCTTGCTGACCCACAGCCCGTTCCCTTCGTCGCCACCGCCGAGGGCGATCTTGGCCACGGCCGGGTTGCTGCTGTCGGCGCCGTAGGTCCACTGGCCCCAGCCGTTGATGTCGAAGACGAAGTGGCCGGTCAGGTCCTGGGTCCGGGGCCGCTCCTCCACCCAGCCGTACTGGCCGTCGGGAACGGTGATGCTCACCTTCTCCGACCAGGTCTTCTGGCTACCGGTGGTGCGTGCGTAGTTGCTCTGCCAGGAGTGGCTGAACTTCGCGCCCAGCTGCGCCGAGAAGACGTCCTTCACGCCCAGCGTCAGGGTGACGCCCACCTCGGCGGTGTCCTGGATCGCCGAGCCCGTCGTGGTGGACTCGATGCTGGTCTCGGTCTGGGTCAGTTCCTTGGTCAGGTCGCCGCCGGTCTCGTTCTTGTCGGTGTGACCGCGGCAGATCGGGGTCCCGTACGTGGGCTCGGAACGGTCGGTGATCTCCCACTTGCAGTACGCGTGGTCCTTGTCGCACTTGGTCATCGCATAGGACGCCGCGAGGCTGTACATGGCCGGGGTCTCCCGCGCGTCCCCGGCGGCCGGGTCGTGGATGCTGAAGAACGACGCCTGGTCGCCGGAGTTGCAGGTGTAGGACCCGACGTGGTTCGAGTGGTAGACGAAGTTCTGCCCGCTGTACCCGCCCTGGGCGTTCATGCAGGAGTCGTCCTTGACCGAGCGGATCATGAACCCGTCGGAGGGCGTCGGCTGGAGGTACCACTTCTGGGTGTCGACGTTCGCACAGTCGGCCTCCGCCATCCATCCGAGGTAGTGACCGTCGTCCTGGGCGATGCACTTGCCGCCGTCGTTGACCACCATCTGGAAACTGCCGTCGCCGGTGTTCCGCAGCTGGAACTTCTGGTTGTCGCCGGTCGGGTCGCCCTTCGGCACGACGTTGAGGTGCCCCCAGTTCGCGGCGCCGTCGCCGCCCCAGCCCCGTGCGACGTCCAGCACCCGCCAGTTGGGCGCCTCCAGCTTGCTGTAGATCGTCACGCACTGGAGGGGCTGGCTACAGTCCCGGCCGCCATCGGCCCGCGCCTCCCCCGTCCCGAACGGCGTGACGATGAGCCCGAGGCACATCGTCAGGGCGATCGCCACCGCCGTACCCAAGCGCGCACACAGACGGCCGGATCTCCCGGCCCATCGTGCAGTCATTTCCGGTGCCCCACTTCTTCCTGCTGGTCGTGGTGAGGGGTGGCACCCGACCCGGCACCACGCCCCCTGCTCCTCCGCGCGGGCGAGCGGAACGCCACCGTGCGCGGGACGGTCCGCCGGACGCATCGGGAGACCCGTCCGGCGGACCGGACGGGTCGCCGCCCCCGACGCGGCGACCGCCGCACCACGATCACCGTCGCGGCCCGCCCGGCGGTAGCGGAGAACTACCTGTACGCGGGTACCTGCATCCGGGAGCGGGCCCCGCCCGGCGGGACGGTCAGGGGCTCGGGGGCCGGTCAGAGGACCGGTCAGGGGGCCGTAACGCCCTGGGCGACGGCCCAGACGGCGACCTGGGTCCGGGAGTGGAAGCCGAGTTTGGCCAGGATGCGCTGCACATGCCCCTCGGCGGTGCGGGCGGAGATCACGAGCCTGGCGGCGATCTCCTTGTCGGTCAGTCCCGCCACGAGCAGCGAGACGACCTGGTGCTCCCGCCGGGTCAACGGCCCCGGCGCGCCCGGCCGGGCCGGCCGCTCCTCGACCGGGTCCGGGCGGCCCAGCGCGCAGGCGATCGCCTCGTCGAGGGGGAGGCCGGCCCCGTCCCGTACCGCGGCGGCGAAGGGCGCGTCGCCGAGCGCACTCCGCAGCCGCAGCTCGCACTCGGTGTGATGCTGGAGCAGACGGCCCAGACCGGGCAGTGCGGCTCCCAGGGACACCCACAGCGTCTGCGCCGCCCCGAGCAGCCTGGCCGCCTGAAGCGGCTTGCCGTCCCGCGCGGTGGCCCAGGCGAGCACCTCCAGACACTGGGCCGTGGCCAGCAGGTTGTAGTGCGGGAGCTCGCCCCGCAACGCGTCCTGGAGCAGGGCGATCGCCTCCCCGGTGCTCCCGGCCAGCCAGCGCTGGAGCCCGAGCGCCCACAGCGCGTACGAACGGGACCAGCGCGCGTCATGGGTGTCGCACAGGGCCAGACACTCCTCGCCGAGCGGGGTGGCCCGGGGGTCGTCGGCCAGGCAGTACGAGAGGGCGAGCAGGAACAGGGTCGTCCACTGGGCCCCGAGGTCCCCGTTGGCGCGGTGCCGGCCGAGCGCGTCCTCCAGCAGGGGTATCGCCCGGCGGAACTCGTCCTGGAAGAGCGCGGCGAGACCGGCGAACTGCACCGCGTCGGCGAGCGGCCCGGCCTCGCCCAGGGTGTCCGCGAGCTCCTGGCAGGCGGCCAGCCGGGCGTGCCCGGTCGCCACGTCCCCGCGCAGGAAGGCGAGCCAGCCGTCGACCCACAGCGCCCTGGCGCGGGCCGGGCTGGGACCGGTGTCCAGCGCCAGCGCCCGGCCGAGCCAGCTGCGCTGCTCCTCCACTCCGCTCACCCCGAGCCGGTGGCTCCACAGCGAGGTGACCAGCTGGAGCCCGGCGCGGTGCTCCCCGGGCGTCCCCAGGCAGAACTCCAGCGCCGCCCGGAGGTTGGCGTTCTCCAGGCGCAGGCGGGCGAACCACGCCATCTGCCGGGGGCCGAACCACTCGGCCTCCGCACGGGTGGCCAACTGCTGGTAGTGGTCGCGGTGGCGGCGGCGTACGGTCTCCCGCCGCGGGCCGGTCCCGCCGTCCTCAAGGAGGGCGCGACCGTACTGCCGGATGGTCTCCAGCATCCGGTACCGCACCTGGCCCTGGTGGTCCTCGCGGCTCAGGATCGACTTGTCCACCAGCTCGGTCACCACATCGAGCACCGTCTCGCGGGGCAGCCCCTCCCCGGCACAGACCTCTTCGACCGCCTCCAGGTCGAACCCGCCGCAGAAGACGGACAGCGACGCCCACAGCCGCTGCTCGGGCGGCGTGCACAGCTCGTAGCTCCAGTCGATCGCCGCCCGCAGGGTCCGCCAACGGGGCAGCGCGGCGCGGCTGCCGCGGGTCAGCAGCGCGAAGCGGTTGTCGAGCCGGTCGAGTATCTGACGGGGCGACAGTACCCGCAGCCGGGCCGCCGCCAGCTCGATGGCCAGCGGTATGCCCTCCAGCCGGTGGCAGATCCGGGCGACCGTCACCAGGGTGTCCGGGCTGAGGATGAAGTCGCCGTACACCGCCAGGGCCCGGTCGGCGAACAGCCGCACGGCCTCGTACCTGGCCAGCTCCCCGGGCGGCACCGGGTGGCCCAACTCCGGCGTCGACAGCGGCGGTACGACCATCAAGTGCTCACCCTCGACCCGCAACGCCTGCCGGCTGGTGGCCAGCACCTGCATACCGGGTGCCGCCGCCAGCAACACCCGGATCAACTCCGCGCAGGCGTCCAGGAGATGTTCGCAGTTGTCCAGCACCAGCAGCAGCCGCCGGTCCTGGAGATGGTCGGCCAGCGTCCGCATCGGCGGCCGGGCCGAATCGTGGTCCAGCCCCAGCGCGGCCAGCACCGTCTGCGCGAGCAGGGCGCCGTCCTCCAGCGGCGCCAGGTCCACCACCCACACCCCGCCGGGGTAGGACCGCCGCACCTCCGAGGCCACCCGCAGCGCCAGCCGGGTCTTGCCGATGCCACCCGCCCCGGTCAGCGTCAACAACCGGGTACGGGTGAGCAGTTGGCGCGCCCCGTCCACCTCCCGCCGACGCCCGACGAAGCTCGTCAGCTCCGCCTGCACCTCCCCGCCCGCCGGGCCCGGACCGGCCCCCGGGGAGCTGTGGTCCGTCCGTTCGGCGGGGTGATGGCCGGTGGCCCGGTGGTCGTTCTCCATGCTGCGTCGTGCCCTCTCGCTCATGTGCCGCGTTCCGGATGGCCGAGACGGCATCATTTTCAGCCATCCGGAACGCTCTCCCTCAAATGGAGGGGTAACGGACCGAGAGGTAGCGGACGGAGCGGGAGGGGGAGCATCGACGGGTCGTCGGCGGGGTGAACGTCCGGGGGTGGGGGCCGGGGGCCGGGGTGGGGCTGGGGCCCGGCGTCTTCATGCCGGGCTGAGGGTGCCGGCCGTTCTTCGTTCAGCCCTTCTTCGTGAGGTGCTGGGTGGCGGCATCACCCGCGCTTCGTCAGGTCGTAGAAGGTGGCGCCGCCGACCGTGACCCTCTTGAAGTTCTGCTTCACCCAGGAGTCGATCCGCGACGCGCTTCCCTGGCCGCCACCGGGACCGCCGGTACCGCCGGGGCGGCCCTTGGCGCCGGGCCCCTTGGCGCCGGGACGACCGGGGCCACCGCCCGATCCGCCGCCGATGAAGTAGTGGATCTTCCCTTCCGCGACATACGTCTTGAACTGCGCGAGGGTCGGCGACGGGTCGCTCCCGTTGAAGCCGCCGATCGCCATCACCGGCTTCTCGGTGGCGAGTTGGTAGCTCGCGGCGGTCTGGGAGCCGGTGCCCGCGGCCGCCCAGGTGTAGTCGTCCGCGTCCTTCACCAGCAGCGCCTTGGCCTGGTCGCTGACCTTGGCGCCGTTGAGCAGACCGCCCATGCCGCCCGGACCCCGGCCCTGGGCGCCCTGGCCCGGCGGGAGGGCCTGGCCGGCGGCCCGGCCGCCCTGGCCGGTGCCCGGTGCCCCGCCACCCGGAGCGCCACCCGGTGCCCCGCCGTTGTGGCCCGGCATGCCGCCGCCCGGCATCCTGCCGCGCGGGAACCCGCCGCCGGGGCCGCCCATGCCGCCCCGCACCGAGGGACCGGCCGTGACGATGGAGCCGCCCTTCGCCGTGTTGACCGTATTGAGCGTGTACGCCACCGGCCCGGCCAGCGCCGTCACCACCCCGAGCCCGGCCGCGAGCACCGCGATCCGCCGGCCCGCCCGTACGGGGGCAGCACCCGATACCGGCCTGCTGTCCGACGCAGGCGCACCACCCGATGCAGGCGCGCCACCCGATACGGGCGCGCCACCCGGCCCACGGGCTCCGCCCGTTGCCGACGCTCCCTCCGATGCCGGCGCTCGATCCACCGCCGGCGCCCCGTCCCGTCGTACCGCCACCAGCAGCCCCAGCGCCGCCAGCAGGCCGAGGGCCGCCACGGTCCAGCGCAGCCACGGCAGCCAGTCCGGCGAGCGGTTCAGCAGCACGAACGACCATCCGGCGGTCACCGCGACCGTCCCGGCCAGGACGTATGCGGCGAGCCGTCCGCCGCGCCGCCACAGCAGCGCCGCGCCCATCCCGACCAGCGCCGCGATATACGGGGCCAGCGCGATGTTGTAGTACTGATGGAAGATCCCGGACATGAAGCTGAAGGTCGTGAAGGTCATCAGCAGCGCGCCGCCCCAGACCAGGAACTCCGCCCGCTGCGCGGCCTGTTCGGCGGCGACCGCGCGCCGCGCCCGCCAGAGCACCGCCACCGCCGCGACCAGCAGGATCAGCGCCGCGGGCAGCAGCCAGGAGATCTGCCCGCCCATGTCGGACGAGAACAGCCGGGTGATGCCGGTCTCGCCCCAGCCACCGCCGCCGCCGGGACGGCCGCCGCCCCCGACGCTGCCGGTCTCGTTGCCGGTGATCCGCCCGAAGCCGTTGTAGCCGAAGGTCAGCTCCAGGAAGCTGTTGTGCTGCGAGCCGCCGATATACGGGCGGGAGGCCGCCGGCCACAGTTCGACGAGCGCCACCCACCAGCCGCCGGACAGCACGATCGCCGGCCCGGCGAGCAGCAGCTGACCGAACCGCCGGCGCAGCGCGACCGGCGCACAGCAGGCGTAGACGACGGCGAGCGGCGGCAGAATCAGCCACGCCTGGAGCGTCTTGGTGAGAAACCCGAGCCCGAAGCAGACCCCGGCCAGGACCAGCCACTTCGTCCGGCCGTCCTCCAGGGCACGCAGGACGCAGGCGATCGCGCAGACCATCAGCAGGCACAGCAGCGCATCGGGGTTGTTGAAGCGGAACATGAGGGCCGCGACCGGCGTCACCGCCAGCGCGCCGCCCGCGAGCAGCCCCGCGCCCGCGCCGAACCGCCGCCGTACGGCCCCATGGAGCACCCCGACCGCCGCCACGCCCATCAGCGCCTCGGGCACCAGCACCGCCCAGGAGCTGAGACCGAAGAGCCGTACGGACAGCGCCATCGGCCACAGCGCGGCCGGCGGCTTGTCGACGGTGATGGAGTTCGCCGCGTCCGACGAACCGAAGAAGAATGCCTTCCAGCTCTCGCTGCCGGCCTGTACGGCAGCCGAGTAGAACTGGTTGGCGTAGCCGGAAGCGGCCAGGCTCCAGAGGTAGAGCACCGCCGTGACCAGCAGCAATGCCAGCAGTGCGGGCCGCTCCCAGCGGGCCGCCGGCTCCGGTGCCACGGGCGTCGGGGCGTCGGTGAGCGACAGCGGCACGCCCTCCTGTGCGGCGGACGGCGGCGGGGCCGGGGTGCCGGGCCGTTGTTGCGGGGTCATCGAGTGCTCCTGGTGAGGTCGTTCCGGTCGTACGAGGGGTGCGGCGCCGCGGCGAGGTCGTCCCGGCGCTCGCGGTCCGGGAAGACCCAGGCGCGGAAGAGCAGGAAACGCAGCACCGTCGCCGCGAGGTTGGCGGACACCAGCACCGCGAGTTCGGTGCCGTGCGCGGCGCTGCCCCCGGCGGCGTCGAGGGCCGCGAGCGAGCCGCTGGTCAGCACCAGTCCGATGGCGAAGACCACCAGCCCCTGCGCCTGATGGCGGACCGCCCGGTCCCGGCCCCGTACCCCGAAGGTCAGCCGCCGGTTGGCGGCCGTATTGGCGAGCGCCGACACCAACAGCGCGGCGGCATTGGCCAGTTGGGCGCCCGTCCCGAGGCGGAAGAGGGAGTAGAGGCCGAGGTAGAGCAGGGTGCTCAGCCCGCCGACGACACAGAAGCCGACCAGCTGACGGGCCAGCCCGCCGGGCACCCCGGTCAGCTCACGGTCCCGCGGATCGTCCCCGAACGGCCGGGCCAGCCGGTCCAGCGGCAGCCCGCCGGTCGCCAGCGCCCGCCCCACCCGCCAGACGCCCTTGAGGTCCTCGGCGGCCGTCCGCACGAGATGCACGGTGCTGTGCGGGTCGTCGATCCAGTCCACCGGCACCTCGTGGATCCGCAGCCCGGCCCGCTCCGCGAGCACCAGCAGCTCGGTGTCGAAGAACCACCCGGTGTCCTCGACCATCGGCAGCAGCCGCTCGGCGACCTCACCGCGGATGGCCTTGAACCCGCACTGCGCGTCGGAGAACCGTGCGGCGAGCGAGCCCCGCAGGATGAGGTTGTACATCCGGGAGATGAACTCCCGCTTCGGCCCCCGCACCACCCGTGCGCTCCGGCTGAGCCGGGAGCCGATCGCCAGATCCGAGTGCCCGGAGATCAGCGGCGCCACCAGCGGCAGCAGCGCGTTGAGGTCGGTGGACAGATCGACGTCCATATAGGCCAGCACCGGCGCTTCGGACAGCGACCACACGGTGCGCAGCGCCCGCCCCCGCCCCTTCTGCTCCAGCCGTACCGCGGTGACCTCGTCGAGCGCCTCGTCGAGGTCGGCGGCGACTTCCGGCGTACGGTCCGTGCTCGCGTTGTCGGCGATGGTGATCCGGAAGCCGTACGGGAAGGTGCGGACGAGGTGCTCGCGCAGCCGTCGCACACAGGCTTCGAGGTCGCGCTCCTCGTTGTACACGGGGATCACCACATCGAGGACGGTCGCGCTCTGGCCGAGCCGCAGATGCTCACGTGGTGGCAGGGAGCCCAGCGGGACGCGGGGCGGCGGTGTGCGGGGCGGCGGTGTGCGGGGCGGCGGTGTCGTCGTCATGCCACGACGTTCGCCGGACCGGCTGTCATGGGGGTGTGGTGAGGCTGTGGTGCGGCTGTGAGTGGGTGGGGGGCGGGCGGTGATCGGCGCGGCTACCCGGGCCGGGGAGCGGCGCGGCAGCCCTGGCCGGGGAGCGGCGCGGCAAGCTGGGCTCGTGACCGGTGCGTCGCCCGGCCGTTGACCGGGGCCTTCGGGCTTGTGACGGGTACCTTCCGGCTCGTGGCCCGTTCGTCCCGGCTCGTGTCCGGCTCGTGGACGGTTCTCCTCCCGGCTCGTGGCCGGTTCCTCCGGGTCGTGCTCCGGGCTCGTGACGGGCGGCTTACCGGCCGGTGCCCGGCGCCGTCCCTCCCGCCGTCTCGCACGCCGTCCCTCCCGCCGTCCCTCCCGCCGTCTCGCACGCCGTCTCGCACGCTTTCGACGGGGCCGCCGCCGTCGGCAGTGTCACCGTGAAGACCGTCCGCCCCGGCACACTGCCGACCCCGACCGTGCCGCCGTGCGCAGCCACCACCGCCTGCACGATGGCGAGGCCGAGCCCGGTGCTCCCGGCGGCCCGCGAACGCGAGGCATCGCCCCGGGCGAAGCGCTCGAAGACATGCGGGAGAAGCTCCGCCGGAATGCCCGGCCCGTCGTCCCGCACCTCCAGCTGGACGCCCCCGCCGCGACCGGCGGCAGCGCCCGCAGCGGCCCGTACGCTCGCGGTCACCGTGGTCCCCTCCGGCGTATGCGTACGGGCATTGGCGAGCAGATTCACCAGGATCTGGTGCAGCCGCCCGGCATCGCCGTACACCACCGCCGGCTCATCGGGCAGCTCCAGCCGCCACCGGTGACCGGGCCCGGCGACCCGGGCGTCGCTCACCGCATCGACCACCAGCGGTGACAGATCGATGGGTTCGTACGCCAGCGGACGCCCGGAATCCAGCCGGGCGAGCAGCAGCAGATCCTCCACCAGCCCCGTCATACGCTCCGCCTCCGACTCGATCCGGCCCAGGGCGTGCCGGGTCTCCGGCCCCGGCTGCTCCTGCCCGCGCCGGGTCAGCTCGGCGTAACCCCGGATCGACGCGAGCGGGGTACGCAGCTCATGGCTGGCATCGGCGACGAACCGCCGCACCCGCGTCTCGCTCTCCTGACGGGCCGCGAGCGCCGAACCGACATGGCCCAGCATCCGGTTCAGCGCCGCACCGACCTGCCCGACCTCCGTACGCCCGTCCGACTCGGACGCCGGCACCCGGACATGCAGCGCCACATCGCCTTGGTGGAGCGGGAGTTCGGAGACCCGTGTGGCGGTGGCGGCGACCCGGCGCAGCGGCCGCAGCGCGATCCCGACCATGGCGGAGCCGGCGAGCCCGACCGCCGCCAGCCCGGCGGCCGTCACACACGCCTCGATGAGGACGAGCCTGCCGACGGTCTTCTGCACATTGGCGAGCGGCAGGCCGAGCACCAGGGAGCCGTCCTTGGCGGACTCCACCCGGTAGTCACCGAGTCCGGGCAGCTCGGCGGTGTGTGACCGGCCGTCCCTCGGCACCCTGTTCAGCGCCGCGACCTGCGCCTTGGTCAGGTCCGTCAGCCGCTCCTCGGGCAGCCGGCCGGTCGGGTTGGTCAGTTTCGCTCCGGCCTCGGCCGTCCCCCCGGGCCCGATCCGCGCCCCCACGGCGTCGAGGGGCTGGGCCATCGCCACGAAGTCCAGGCTGCCCTGGGGAAGCCGCGGATCATGTGGCCGCGGCATCTGGGCACGCATCACGAAGTCATGCACCTGCCGGTCCAACTGCCCCTGCATATAGGAGTGCAGCGCAATGCTGGTCACAGTCCCGATGACGGCCGCGACGACCGCGATCAGGGCCACCGCGGACACCACGAGCCGGGTCCGGAGAGACCATCGGCGACGGGGGGCGGGGGGCCGGAGGACTTTCGGAGGGTGCGGGGGACCGGGGTGGTTGGGGTGGTTGGGGTGGTTGGGGTGGTTGGGCGAGGCGGACGGCTCGGGGGGCTGCGGGGGCCGCCGGCGCTGGTCGGGCGGGGCGGACCGGTCGGGCCGACGCTGGTCGGGCCGGCGCTGGTCAGATCGGCGCTGGTCAGGCCGGCGCTGGTCAGGCCGTTGCTGGTCGGGGTGCTCGTGCCGACCTGGCCGATCGGGGTGCTCGTGCCGACCTGGCCAGTCGGGGTGCTCGTGCCGATCTGGCCGGTCGGAGTGCTCGTGCCGATCTGGCCGGTCGGAGTGCTCGTGCCGATCTGGCCGGTCGGAGTGCTCGTGCCGATCTGGCCGGTCGGAGTGCTCGGGCGCCGTGGCGGGCTTCCCGCTCACCGTCCGCTACCCGCCCGGCTTGATGAGATAGCCCGCGCCCCGCCGGGTGTGGATCATCGGCGCCCGCCCCACGTCGATCTTCCGCCGCAGATACGAGATGTACAGCTCCACCACATTGGCCTGGCCGCCGAAGTCATAGCTCCAGACCCGGTCGAGGATCTGGGTTTTGCTCAGCACCCGCCGCGGATTGCGCATCAGATAGCGCAGCAGCTCGAACTCGGTGGCCGTCAGATGAATCTCCTGGCCGTCCCGCCACACCTCGTGGCTGTCCTCGTCGAGCACCAGATCGCCCACCGTCAGCCGCGATTCGCTCCGCGCGGCGGCCGCACCGGCCCGGCGCAGCAGCCCCCGCAGCCTGGCCACCACCTCTTCCAGGCTGAACGGCTTGGTGACGTAGTCGTCGCCGCCCGCCGTCAGTCCGGCGATCCGGTCCTCGACCGCGTCCTTGGCGGTCAGGAACAGCACCGGCACATCCGGCAGTTCCCGCCGCAGCCGCCCGAGCACCGTCAGCCCGTCCATGTCCGGCAGCATGACGTCGAGCAGCACCGCATCCGGCCGCCAACTACGGGCACAGCGCAGCGCACCGGCGCCGTCCCCCTCCGCGCGGATGTCCCAGCCCTCGTAACGCAGCGCGAGCGACAGCAGATCGGCGAGCGAGGTCTCATCGTCCACGACCAGCACCCGCACGGGACTCCCGTCGGCCCGCGACAGCTCCGGCTGCTTCCCCGGCGCACCTCTGGAGGACGACGCCGGAGCCGGCAGACGAAACGACGCTGAGGACGAGGAAGTCACGGTCATGCTCCGGAGCTTGACCCGCCCCCGTGAGAGCTCCCTTGCGCCTTTCTGTGAATCTCCTGAGAATCCGCCATGCCTTCTCTCTCTGCCTCTCCCCCCGGCCCCGGGGCCCCCGCCCCACCCCACCCCTGCCCACCACCAGCCACCAACGACGGCCCACCGTCAGCCGTCAGCCGTCAGCCGTCAGCCGTCAGCCGTCAGCCGTCAGCCGTCAGCCAACAACGACCCCTCGCCTGCCGCGAGTCGGTATCCGCCGGCCGTCCGTGGACCGACCTGGGCCGCCCCCCGCGCGGTCCAGGTCGATCACCACTTCTTAAGCATCGCACCTGCCACTGACAATGGCCCTGACCAGCACTTTCCTTGCCTTGACGGCTACGGAGGACTCCCGCGAGACCCCCCGGCCGCCCCTCGGCCACCCCCTCCACAGCCTCTCCGGGCCGCCCGCGTGGACCGCCGCGTGGGTCGCCCGGCTCGTCCGCGCCCGCGTGGACCGCCCGCGTTGGCCCCCTCCCCGTCCGCGCCCGCCCGCGCCCGTCCGGCCCACCCCGCCTCCCACCGACCGACCGCGTACCGTCGCCGGCATGAGACTCCTCGCCCTTTCCGGCAGCCTGCGGGCGCGCTCCTCCAACGGTGCGGTGCTGCGCTCCGCGCTCACCTTCTGGGACGGTCCGGCCACCACCGCGGACCTCGGCGCGCTCCCGCACTTCAACCCCGACCTGGACGGCGAGGACGCCACACCCCCGGCCCCGGTCGCCGCCTTGCGCACCGCCGCCGCGGCCGCCGACGCCCTGCTCGTCGTCAGCCCCGAATACGCGCACGGAGTCCCCGGCGTCCTCAAGAACGCCCTCGACTGGCTGGTCAGCAGCGGCGAATGCGTCAGCAAACCGGTCGCGGTGATCACCGCCTCGCCGTTCCCCACCGGCGGGGACCACGCCAACGCCCAGCTACGCGAGGTCCTGCGCACGATGTCCGGCGAGGTCGTGACGGCGGCCTGCCGCGAAATCCCCGCCATCGGCCCAAAGGTCGACCCCACTACGGAACGGGTCAAGGACGAGGCCACCCTCACCGATCTGCGCGTAGCCATGTCTCATCTGGCAGCAACCGCAGCCGCCACCGCAACCACCGCCCCGCTCCCCACACCATGAAGGCGGCGGCCCGCCCCGCCCTCCGGCCCGCTCACACTCCGAACAACCGCGCCGCGTTCCCGTAACAGACCCCGCGCAGCCAGTCCTCCCCCAGCTCCAGCCCGGCGAGCACGTCCAGCGCATGCGCGTACCCGTAGGGGATGTTGGGGAAGTCGCTGCCGAACAGCACCCGCTCACCGAGGTCCCCGAGCCGGCCGCGCTCCGCCCGCGGGAACGGCGCGCTCCGCTCGGAGAAGTCCGTGAACGCCATGGTCGTATCGAGGTACACACTCGGATAGCGCTGCGCGAGGTCCAGGAAGTCGGCGTACTCGGGCATCCCCATATGGGCGACGATCAGCCGCAGCCGTGGGTGCCGGGCCAGCAGCCGTGCGATCGGCTCGGGCCCGGTGTGCTTGCCCGGCACCGGGCCGGACCCGCAGTGGGTGACGACCGGCACCCCGGCCTCCGCGAGGGCTCCCCACACCGGGTCGAGCAGCGCATCGGCCGGGTCGTATCCGCCCACCTGCACATGCGCCTTGAAAACCCTTGCCCCGTCGGCCAGTTCGGCGCGCACGTACTCCGCGGCACCGTCCTCCGGGAAGAACGTCGCGGTCCGCAGACAGTCCGGCGTACGGGAGGCGAAGTCCGCCGCCCAGCCGTTCAGCCAGCGCGCCATCCCCGGCTTGTGCGGATAGATCATCGAGGTGAAGGCGCGTACGCCGAAGCCGCGCAGCACCGCCAGCCGCTCGTCCTCCTCGAACCGGTACGTGATCGGCCACACCCGGCCCACCAGCGGCCCGGCCGAATCGAAGTACGCCCAGACCTTCGCCATCACCCGCTCGGGCATGAAGTGCGTATGCACATCGATCAGCCCCGGCAGCCCCAACTCCCGCCAGAACGCGCCGACCCGCTCATCCCCGTCCGCCACGCCGGGCCCCTCCCTTACGGTTCCACCACTACGGCCTCGCCCCTACGACCCCGGCCTACACAGCCCGACCCGCCCCTACGCAGATACCCGATCCGGCGACTCCCCTACGGAACCCCTCCGGCCCGAACCGAACGCCCCGGCGCGACCGAGCCGCTCCAGCACGAACCGAACGCCTCCGCACGGCCGAAGCCCTCCGGCACACGGCACGCGGCACCCACGGCCCACCCGCACCCACGGGGCCGTGCGGACCACGTGGGCCGTGCGAGCCGCGTAGGTCAGGTGAGCGCGGGGCCGTTCGTGCCCGTGACGCCGTAGGGCCCGTGGCGCCGTCCGAGCCGCCTGGCCGGTATCGCCCGCGTACCCGTGCAGCCCACGTAGCGACCCGCTGAGCCACCAGCCCGCCATCTACCTGCACCCAGCATCTAAACGCTCGCCCCCGCCCCGGAACAACCCCCGTCAGCCGCTTCCCGCACAACTCCGGCGCACCCCCGACACGAAGGCCCCCGGGCACCCCGAACCTGAAGGCCCCCGCGCGCCCTCACGGCCGGGACACGAGCCCGAAGCCCGGAGCCCGAAGCCCGAAGCCCGAAGCCCGAAGCCCGAAGCCCGAAGCCCGAAGCCCGAAGCCCGAAGCCCCGAGAAGGCTGACAGCCCGAACACCCCCGACAACACCCCAGCCAAGCAAAGCAGCGACGCGCCCCTCCCCCCCACCACGGCAGCCGCCCCGCAAGCCATCCGACCACCTCGGTGCGTCGGCCGACCACCACCGGGCCGCGCCAGGCCGGGCCGCGCCGCGCCCACTACCGCCCGGGCACCCGCCCACCACCAGGCCGACCCGCCCCCACCACCTCAGAACAACCCCTCCTGCCCCGCCCCCTCCCCCTGCCGCTCCCGTTCTCCCGCCGCGCGCCCCGTGGCCCGTACCGGCACCGTCGTCACCCGCCCCGACGCGGCCCCCAGGACCCACCCGGACAACAGCCGCGCATCCATCACCGCAACCGCACCCACACCCGCACCCCCACCGAACCCACCGGCCCCCGCCCGCTCCCCGCCCCCGTTCGCATCCCCATCCCCATCCCCGCCCCCGACCCCGTCCCCCGCCAACCGCAGATACACATCGGCCCCCACCCCGGTCAGCACCTCCCCCACGATCTCCGCCCCGGCCGTCATGCCGCCCAGCTCCGCCACCTCGCCCGGAATCCGGTCGAGGCCGAACAGCTCCGTATGGTCGGCGCAGGCGAACTCCACCGGCTCCAGCGTCTCCGGCCAGCCCGCCAGCTCCCGTGCCGTGCGATGCAGTTGAGCCAGCTCGGCGGCCCGGTCGGGCACCGGGGGCAGCGCCCCGCGCGCCGCCCGCTTGGCCGCCTTCGTGAACCGGTCGGGCACCGCCAGCGCACTCCCCAGCAGCGCCTCCGCCCGCCGCGCCGCCATCAACGGCCCCCGCCCCAGCCATGCGTACGCCACCGCCCCCTGCTCCACCAGCCGGGCCGGTCCGCGCTCGGCAGCCGTGATCCCCACCTTGAGCAGCCCGGGGCCGAAGTACGCGAGATAGACCCCGTACGGCCGCGGATCGTCGGCCATGGTGTCCGCGGCCACCGAACGCGACCGGTCCAACTGGGCGCACCGCGCACACTGATCCCTGGCACTCGCCCCGTCGAGCACCGCCCCATACGGGCACACGATCCAGCGGCCGGCCCGCCGCACCCCCAGACACAGCCGCTCACCCTGCGCGGCGAAGGCCAGCAGCTTGCCCGCGGGGAGCATGCTCATCCGCTCCTCGCCCCGCTCGGCGCAATACCAGCCGAGCCGCTGCCCGAACCGCCCCGCCGGCCCCGACCCCGGCCCACCGCCCGACCAGCGCGGTCCCGTACATCGCCACACACCGCCAGCGTACGACCACCCACTGACAACGCCACCCGCCCACCGCCGCCCCTGGGCCCCGGCCCCGCACCCGCCCCTCAGCCCACCCACTCCCTCAGCCGACCGACCCCCTCAGCCCCCGCCCCTCTCAGCCCACCAACTCTCCCCCTCAAGCCACCAACTCCCCCTCAAGCCACCAACCCGCCCCCACCCCCCGGCCCCCGAAACGTGCTCCGATACGCCCGCGGCGACACCCCCAGCGCCGACTGGAGATGCTGCCGCAGCGAGGCCGCCGTCCCGAAGCCCGCCTCGGCCGCGATCCGGTCCACCGTCAGCTCCGTCTCCTCCAGCAACTGCCGGGCCCGCTCGATCCGTTGCTGCGTCAGCCACTGGAGCGGCGAGATGCCGACCTCCTCCCGGAACCGCCGGGTGAAGGTCCTCACGCTCATCGACTCCCGCGCCGCCAGCTCCCGCAGGCTCAGCGGCCGGTCCAGGTGCTCCAGCGCCCAGGCCCGCGCCACCCCGGTGGACGAGATCTGCGGCTCCGGCACCGGCCGCCGGATGTACTGCGCCTGCCCGCCCTCCCGATGGGGCGGCACGACCGTCCGCCGCGCCACGTCGTTGGCCACCGCCGCCCCGTGATCGCACCGCACCATGTGCAGACACAGATCGATCCCGGAGGCGACCCCGGCCGCAGTCAGCACCTCGCCCTCGTCCGTGTAGAGCACATCCGCGTCCAGCTCGACGGCCGGGAACAACCGGCGGAAGTCCGCCACCGAGCGCCAGTGGGTGGTCGCCCGCCGCCCGTCCAGCAGCCCGGCCGCGGCCAGCACGAACGCGCCGGTGCAGATGGACGCGATCCGGGTCCCGGGCCGAATACGGCCCAGCGCCTCGGCCATCGCCGGACTCAGCCGCCCGGCGCTCCGCTCCGCCCCCAGGTCGTAGTCCGCGCCGGACGCCGGTACGACCACGGTGTCGGCCTCCGCCAGCGCCTCCGGCCCGTGCGCGACATTCACCGTGAAGTCCGTGTCCGTCCGCACCTCACCGGGCTCCAGCGCGCAGGTCACCAGCTCGTAAAGCCGCTCCCCGGCCGCCGACCGGGCCTCCCCGAAGATCCGGTGCACGATGCCCACCTCGATCGGCAGCATCCCGTCCCGCACCAGCACCACGACCCGATGCCGCCGCCCGCTCCCCGGAACGGCCCGCACCCGCCGGCCCGCACCACCACTGCCCCCGCTACCGCTTCCGCTCTCCACTACACCCATGGCCCGATCCTTGCACACTATGACCATCGGGCCACTCGTCCCGGCGGCCCGCCCCCGCGAAGAGTGGAGGGCATGAAGGTCCTCTGGCTGTTCGCCCACCCCGACCAGCGCTCCCTGAGCGGCGCCCTCAAGGACGAGGGCCTGCGCGCCCTCGACGCCCAGGGCCACCAGCACCGCGTCTCCGACCTCTACGCCATGAAGTGGAACCCGGTGGTCGACGCCGCCGACTACGGTCACGACCCGGCCGACCGCCTACTCGTAGGCCCGGCTTCGGAACGCGCCTATACGGACGGCCACTTGGCCCCCGACATCCGCGCCGAACAGGACAAGCTCGACTGGGCCGACACCTTGATCGTCCAGTTCCCCCTCTGGTGGTACGGAATGCCGGCCATCGTCAAGGGCTGGTTCGACCGCGTCTTCGTCAAGGGCTTCGCCTTCGGCCTCACCGACCCGGCCACCGGCCGCCCTCAGCGCTACGGCGCCGGAAAACTCACCGGCAAACGGGCCATGGTCATCACCACCGCCGGCGCCCGCGCCGCCACCCTCGGCCCGCGCGGCGTCAACGGAGACCTCAACGACCTCCTCTTCCCCCTCCAGCACGGCACCCTCTGGTACACGGGGATGGCCGTCGTCCCGCCCCTTCTGATCCCCGGCGCGGACCGCACCACCCCGACCGCCTACGCGACCGCCGCCACCCGCCTGCGCGAGCGCCTGCGCACGCTTCCCACCGCCGAGCCGCTCCCGTTCCGCCACCAGAACAGCAGCGACTACGACGACGAGCTCCTGCTCCACCCCGACCTGGCCCAGCTGCCCCCGCCCCGCACGGGCCCGGCCGTCCACTACACCGCCCCGCCGCCACCGGTCCACGAATGAACCGCACACAGACCGCACACAGAAAAGCCGCAGGCCCGGTGGAAGTGATTCCACCGGGCCTGCGGCGTCAGTAGCGGGGACAGGATTTGAACCTGCGACCTCTGGGTTATGAGCCCAGCGAGCTACCGAGCTGCTCCACCCCGCGTCGGTGAAATGAACACTACGCGACTCCCCCGGCAATACCTAATCGTTTTCCGGCCGCCACCCGGCCCACACCCAACTCCCGCCCTGCCCACCCCTGTTGAAGCGCGTTTGAAAAACTGCCCTCCATGCCCCCCACCCATCACCCCACAGCCCCCACCGACACCCCACACTCCTCCCGCCCCACCCATCTGATCGCGGTCGTCGGCAACAGCCCGGGAGTCGGCAAGTCCACCCTCTGCCGCTCCCTGGCCGACTGGATGAGGAGCACCGGCGCCACCGTCGACCACTTCGAAGAGGCCGACATCCTCACCCGTCCCGCCTTCCGCCCCGTGGCCGAGGAGTTCGCCGGCGGCGCCCACAGCGTCCGCCCCGAGACCCTGGTGGCCGCCACCCGCGCCTACGTCGCCGAGTCCCGCGCCGCCGGCACCGACATCCTGGTCACCGACGCCCTGCTCCCCTTCATCCCCTCCCTGGTCGCCTGGGGCCATGACGAACCCACCATCGCCGGCGTCCTACGGGAGCTGGCCACCGCCGTCGAACCGGCCCGGGTGACCGTCGTCTACGTCCACGACGACCCCGCGACCGCCCTCCGCCGCGCCATCGACCGCGAGGGCCCCGACTGGGAGACCTGGTACCTCACCAAGCTCGCCGCCTCCCCCGGCACCCGCTCCGTCCACGACCTCCCCTCGGCCGCCGCCCACCTCCACCAGGAGGCCGCCCTGACCCGCCGCCTACTGGCCGCCACTCCCTGGCACGTCCTCCCCGTGGACATCACCGACCGCGACGCCCACCACACGGCCCAGCACGTCCGCCACCACCTGGCCGCCGTCTTGGACATCACCCCCTGAGGACGTACTGCCGACTGTCCGCCGCGCTCCCGGACGGACACCCGGCCGGGCCGTGCCGCGCTCCCGGGCACACGCCCGGCCAGCCCGTCCTGCCGCACTCCCGGAACGACCCCACCCAAGCCACCCCGCCGCACTCCCGGAACGCCCCCCACCCAGGCCACCCCACCGATCAGCCCCGCTGGATGCCCTCGGTGTCGAGCAACAACCCCCGGCGGCCGTCCGCGCACTGCGCGAGGAGCGCCGGCCCTCGCTGCTCGACGGCGAGGTACCAGGTGCCAGGCGCCAGCTCCGCCACCGGCTCCAGCGAACCGTCCTCGCTCAGCACCTCGCGTGCCACCGGGACGGCGAACCAGAACGGCTGGAACCCCGGCTCCGGGTCGGACACCACGGCACCGGCCATGCGTTCGGCCTTGCGCAGGGTCCGCCGGGCATGGCTCTCCGCCACGTCCCTGCCCCCGTGCTGGATGCCGTCCGTATCGCGCAGCAGCCCCCGGCGGCCGTCCTCGGTCCGCGCGACGAGGGCCCCGTCGCTCTGCCCGATGGCGAGGTACCAGACACCCGGCACCAGCTCCGCCACCGGTTCCGGCGAACCGTCCTCGCTCACCATCTCGCGAGCCGTCGGGACCGCGAACCAAAACGGCGCGAAGCCCGGAACCTCGGCCGCCGCCCCGTAGTCCACGTAATACCCACGCTCGATGCCCTCGGCGTCGAGCAGCAGACCCCGGCGACCGTCCTCGGTCTGCACGACGAGCGCCTTGCCCCGCTGCTCGACGGCGAGGTACCAGGTGCCCGGCGCCAACTCCCCCACCGGCTCCAGCGAACCGTCCTGTCCCATGAACGGGCGGGTGGCCGGCACGGCGAACCAGAACGGCTGGACCGCCCGGTCCGGGGACGCAGCCAGCGCGTTCGCCAGCCGCTGCGCGGTCTCCACCGTCTGCAGGGCGCGGCGCTCCGCCTCCTGCCGCAGCGCCTCGGTCTCCAGGCGTAACAGCTCCGCGCGCCGCTCCATCTCCGCGAGCCGCTGCTCGGCTTCGCTCTGCCGGTCGGCCAGGCTCACCGGGTCGGCCAGGCTCATCGAGTCGGGCACGGCCCCATACGGCGCGGCCGCGTCCGATACGGCCCGGTTGCGGGCGATCGCGATACGGCCCCCGGTATTGCGATTGCGCTGCTGGGGCACCGGCCGGGACCTGCTCGCCAGCCTCCCGCGGAGATGCCGGTAGAGGGTGTCCATGTCGAGCGGATCGGGCCGGTCCGGAATGCCCTCGGTCAGCGTCGTGAGGAGCTCACCGGTGAACGCCGTGTAGGTCTCCCCGGGCGGCGACAGCGCGGGCCGGGTCTCCGCGGAGGCCGTCAGCAGGCAGGTCCCCTCGACAATGGCCTGGTCCGCGATGTGCGCGCTGGCACTCATCCGCCCCAGCAGCGCACGTCCGCTGTAACAGCAGTCGAGGATCACCACCGTCCGCTGGGCGCCCGCCTGCGGATCCAGCACCGCCCGGCGCAGATACTCGTACCGCAGTGACGTGTACTCGCGTTCGCGGTCCGAATCGGGCAGGGCGAGATAGAGCTCGTCGGTGTGCGGGTCCGTGAGCCCGTGCCCGGCGTAGTAGATGAACAGGGTGTCCTGTGCCTTACGGGCCCGGTCCCGCACCGTGTCCAGCACCTGCCCGGCACTACCGGGTTGCGAGAGCACCGTGCAGGCGTCAGCGGGCAGCCCCCACACCGCGGGGTCGGTCAGCGCCTCCCGCAGCCCGGCCAGATTCCTGGCGACCGCGGGCAGCTTCTCCAGGTTGACGTAGTCATGGACGCCCACCAATACGGCCTCCGAGCGGGCCGGGTCCGACAAGACGGCCACGGCTACTCGCTGTCTCCGTCCGCCGCCACCGGAGCAGACGCACCGCTCTCGTTCCAGACCCGCAGAATCCGCTCCACCGCCTCGGGCGAGCTGTCGTGCAGCGTCACCACCACACCGTCCCGCTCGAGCCGTATCTGCGGCGGCCGGGGACGCGAGCCCCGCCAGGTGGCCACAGCGGTGACCAGGCTGCCCAGAGCAATGCTGTTGGCAACCACGACATTGACGAGATCCAGCCCCCCGCCCATATGCCCCGGCTCCGGCTGCCCCGACCCAAGCGCAACCCTCACCTGCCCCCGCAACTCAGGCTCGGCCACCAGCCACCGGTACAACGACACCGCCCCCTCGGCATCCTCCGCCCCACCCCCGAACGACAGATTGACCTCCACCACCCGGCCCCTTCCACCGCCACCACTCCCACCCCACACCATAGAAGCGCACCCCCCACCCCGACGGCGTTTTCCCCAGGCCCACACTCCCAGGACCACGGGGTTATCCACAGCCCTGGAGCAGGCCCACAGACACCGGGCTTCCCCAGTGCCGACAACGCGCCGCCTGCCGGGGCCGCTTCGGTCCGTCGCCTGCGCGCTGCATCGGCACGACCCGCCTTGTTCCGCCCGTCCGCGACCCGAGGCACAAACACCACCCCCGTCACCTGATCACGACCCGTCAGACAATCCCTAGGTGGCACCGCCCGTGGCGCCCACCGCTGTTCGCGCCGCCGCCACGAACGCGGCGATCGCCGGGTGCGTGCCGCCGCCCGCGCGGAAGGCGACCTTCGAGCGGCGGAAGAGGGGCAGCCGGGTCAGGACCACGCCCTCAGGGGCGTGCGCAGTGGCCATCTTCGGTACGAATCCGGCACCTTGTCCGATGGCGGCCAGCCCCAGGACCGTACGGAAGTCGTTGACCTGATGGCGGATGCGCGGCTGGAAACCGGCCGCCTGACAGGCGCGTACGGCCATCGCATGACCGGTCGTGCCGTCCCTGGCCGTGATCCACGGGGCCGTGGCCCACGGTCCGAGCAGCTCCGCCAGCGTCTCGCCGCGGGCGGCGGGACCGGCTGCGGGAGCGCTGTCGGTGGCGCCGCCCGTAGCCAGGTACATCGGCTCCTCCAACAGGGGCACCTGGTCGACCGTGGTGTCCGGCGACGCGGGCACGAAGTCGTAGTCGTGGACGAGGGCCACGTCGAGTTCGCCGGCGCGCAGGCCGTCGGAGACCCGCGCCGAGTCGATCTCCTGCACCATCGGTTCCAGCGCGGGGTGCCGCTGGGCCAGCTCGGCCAGCGTGGCGGGCACGATCGCGGGGCCGCCGGAGGGGAACGTCCCGATCCGCAGTGGCCCGCCGATGCCCTCGCGCGCCCCGGCCAGCTCCGAGACCGCCAGTTCGAGGCGTTCGAGGACGGCGTCGGCGTGGGCGACGAGGCTGCGGCCCGCCGGCGTGAGCACCACACGTCTGCCGCTGCGTTCCAGCAGGGGCACGCCCGCCTCGCGCTCCAGCACGCCCAGCTGCTGGGAGACGGCCGAGGCGGTGAAGGTCAGCGCCTCGGCCACGGCCGCGATGGTGCCGCGCCGGTCCAGTTCACGCAGCAGATGGAGACGTCGGACATCAAGCATAAGGTGAGCTTACGCATCAGCGTAAGAATGCGAAATGGATCTACCGGGTCAGTGTCGGGCAGGCTGGGGACATGAAGCCCGATGCGATCCTCACCGGCCTGTTTGTCCCCTTGGTGACGCCGTTCACCGACGACCTGCGCCTCGCCCCGGACGCGCTCGCCCGCCTCGCCGACGAGGCGCTGTCGGCCGGCGGTGCTCGCGGACTCGTCGCCCTCGGCACCACCGCGGAGGCGGCCGTGCTCACCGCCGAGGAGAAGCAGGCTGTGGTCCGCGTCTGCGCGGCCGCCTGCCGGGCACACGGAGCTCCGCTGATCGTCGGCGTCGGCACCAACGACACCGCCGCCGCCATCACCTCGCTGCGGGAGCTCGCTCAGCGCGGTGACGTCGCCGCGGCGCTGGTTCCCGCCCCGCCCTACACCCGGCCCGGTGAGGCGGGGACGCTGGCGCACTTCACGGCGCTCGCCGAGCACGGCGGCCTGCCGCTGGTCGTCTACGACATCCCGTACCGCACCGGCCAGACCCTCAGCACCAGCACGCTGAACGCGCTCGGGCACCTGCCGGAGGTCGTCGGGGTCAAGTACGCGACCGGCGCGATCGACGCAGCCGCGATGGAACTGCTCGGCTCGCCGACGCCAGGCTTCGCGGTGCTCGGCGGCGACGACGCCGTCATCTCGCCGCTGCTCGCGGCGGGCGCCCACGGCGGCATCCTGGCGTCGGCCAACGTCCGCACCGCCGACTACGCCGA
Source organism: Streptomyces sp. NPDC127097 (assembly GCF_042724075.1). Taxonomy (NCBI): domain Bacteria; kingdom Bacillati; phylum Actinomycetota; class Actinomycetes; order Kitasatosporales; family Streptomycetaceae; genus Streptomyces; species Streptomyces sp. NPDC127097. Next base: position 71,419 of record NZ_JBHXFI010000040.1, read on the forward strand.
GCTGATCTCGCTCTGGCAGCGCGACGCCGCCGGCCCGGCCCGCAAGCTGGGAGCCGAGCTGGCCCGGCTGTCCGCCACACTCTTCGCCGAACCGAACCCCACCGTGATCAAGGGCGTCCTGCACACCCAGGGCCGCATCCCCAGCCCAGCCGTCCGGCTCCCACTACTGGCCGCCTCCGCCGATTCGATCCGACGCGCAGCCAACCTGGCCACCGACCGCACCCACCACCAAGCCCACCAAGAGGCCGCGGCCTGACGCGGGCCTGTGGGTCCTGGGGGAATGCGGTGGACTCCGGTGGAAGCGGTCACCAGAACCAGGCCGTCACCAGAGCACCTAACCTCAATCGGTAGTCGGTAGTCGGTAGTCGGTAGTCGGTAGTCGGTAAATGGATGCGACTTGATCCTCCATCGACTTGACCAGGTCGACGGCGCTGCGCGGCCCCGTCAGTCGGACGCGTGCCCTGTCGCCGCAACCGGCCTATGCGGTCATCCATAGCCTCGACGACCGCCGGCGTATCGACGCCGTACCCCCCAGGTACCTGTTGCCTGCGAGGGTCAGCGCAACACCCGCAAAGGCGGAGGCCACGGGAATTGCTTACGTTGCCAAGTCAGCCACGGAGCAGAAGGGTGCCGCTCCCGGGCCAACTGGTCACTCACGCAGTAACCCGTCGGACAACGTGCCAGCCGGTTGCCATCAGAAACTGCCGCCAACATCAAAGCCAGAGGCCCTGCGGATTTCTCCACAGGGCCTCTGGTCTGCTGTGCGCTCGGCAGGATTCGAACCTGCAACCTTCTGATCCGTAGTCAGATGCTCTATCCGTTAAGCTACGAGCGCTTGGCTTTCCGGCGGTTTTTCTTGCCGGTCGGCGTTGCGGGAACAACATTACATGACCTGCGGCGTGAGGCGAAATCCATTGCCCACACCCCCTCTGACCTGCGGAAACGGCCTTGTGGTGGGGGTTGGGGGGTTACTCGGGCGGGGGAGCGTCCTCGGTGATCCGGGCGAAGTTCGGGTGGGTGCAGTGGTCTTCGGAGAGGTCCGGGGCGAGGACCTCGCGCATTTCTGTGGGGTAGGGCCTCGTGGTCATGCCGGGGGATGTCGAGTTCGGCGTCGGCTGTGATGGGGGCCACTCCGGGGCGGGTCGGGTGACTGCGCCGGGTCAGGTGACTCAGGGGGCCGGGGTGATGTGCAGGGTGATGGCCTCCCGGGCGAGGTGGGGGTCGGCGGCCCGTCCGTGCCGCTGATCACCGAGAGCCTCGGCCGCCCGGTAGGCGCCCCGCCGCCGGGACCCGTGCTACCCCGGCCCCGTACCCGGCCCACCTCACCAGGGGCCACCACGCAGCCATGCCGGGCCGGGTCCGCCGGGCCGAGTCAGGTCTGCCCGCCCCGGCCAGCCGGCCTCGGCGGGGGCCCGGAGATGCCCGTCCCAAAACGCGTTCAGGCCCCGGTCTTGGGAGACCGGGGCCTGAACGAAGAGGAGCGGAGGCGGAGGGATTTGAACCCTCGATGGGGGGTAAACCCCAAACCGCATTAGCAGTGCGGCGCCATAGACCGGACTAGGCGACGCCTCCACACACCCCACGCGCGCATGCACGCTGTGGCGTGTCCAGATGATGGCACAGCTCCAAGGGCTGTCACCAATCGCCCCCTACGGTACTAGGCGCGTGGGCCACCCGGCAAAGACGTTTTTGCAGCGCAACGTCGGGGGCGGCAGCGCGTTAGAGGTGTCGGGGCCACGACGACTCGCGTTGTCGTGCGCCCCCGGCGTGTACGTACCGCGTACCGCCCCGCACTCGCCTCCTGGAGCCTGTGATGCCGTACCGCCGGACGTCGTCCTTCCTCGCCGCGGCCGCCACCGCCGCCACGGCCGCCACCGCGGCCGTGCCCCGTCTCTCCGCCGCCGCCACCGCTTCCGCCGCCGTGTCCGTCGTTTCCGCCGCCGCTGTGCTGGCCCTGGCGGCGCCGGCCGCGGTGGCCGCCCCCATCCCGCTGCCGCACGTCCGGGCCGGGGACGGCGTCATCGGCGCCGGGCACCACACCCCCATCCCCACCGCCAAGCCCCTCACGGTTGGCCGCCCCCTCCCCGTCGGCAGTCCCCTCCCCGTCGGCCGCCCCCTCCCGAGCGGCCACCACTCCGCAGCCGCTCAGCCCGCCCCGGCGGACCACCACGTCTCGGCCAGCCACGACACCCCGGAGAACCACCCCGCCTCAGCCGACCACCGCACCCCCGACAGTCATCGCCCGCCCGCCAACCACCTCCCCCACGCCCCCCGCCCCGGCGTAATCGATCACCTCACCGTGACCGTGCGGGGTAGTGGTTCGGTGCGGGAGGACGGGACGTTTGAGCTGTATTGCCATCCGGCGCGGGGGACGCATCGGCATGCCAAGAAGGCCTGCGCGAAGCTGGACGGGATGACGCGGTGGGGGCGGGATCCGTTCGCGCCGGTGCCGCAGGGGGCTAACTGCACGATGATTTACGGCGGGCCGGCCACCGCGCATGTCACCGGGACCTGGGCGGGGCGGCCCGTCAACGCGGATTTCCGGCGCACCAATGGGTGTGAGATCAGCCGCTGGAGCAGCTTCGAACCCCTGCTCCCGTCGACCAGTTCATGACCCGGTTCATGCCCTAGTAGCGGGCCAGGTCAGGACGATGGGGCACATGTCGGGCGTGCGGTGAGTCGCACACGGCCGTGGCATTACCTCCTCGTCATCCGCCTCCGCGTCCCGGGCAAGTGCCCGTAGACTCCATCCCAGCGATCCGCCACGGTGGGTCGGCAAGGTGCGGTAACAGGGAGGAAGCGTCGTCGTGAGCAGCAGGCCATCCCGAGGCGCTGCTCGCCTCGCAGCCATACTCGACGCCCTCCCCGACGCGCTGTTGCTCGTCAACTGCAACGGCACGGTCGTCAACGCCAACACCATCGCGCTGGAGACCTTCGAGGCGCCGGGCACGGCCCTGGTGGGGCGCGGTCTGCTCGATCTGCTGCCGTCCTTCGACTCCAAGCGGATCCCGGGTTCCATGCGGCGCCGGGACGAGGAGGAGGAACGTACCCGGACGAAGCCGACGCGGATGGTCGCGCGGCGGACGGACGGGACGGAGCTGCTGGTCGAGGTGACCAGCGCCAATCTGGAGGACGGGCGGACCCCGTACGAGTCCGCCTTCGAGGCGGCGTACGCCGATCACCGGAACGGCTATACGGGCAATGAGCTGCTGATGCTCGTCGTCCGTGATCTGACCGGGACGCTGGACACCGAGACCGAGCTGGCCCGGCAGCAGCGGCAGACCGAGATGATTCTGCGGGCCGCGGCCGAGGGTGTGGTCGGGGTCGACGCCGACGGCAAGGTCGTGCTCGTCAATCCGTCCGCGGCGCAGATCCTCGGCTACCGGGCGAGTGAGCTGGGCGGCAAGGAGCTGCATCCGCTGATCCACCACTCGCGGGCGGACGGTTCGGCGCTGCCGTGGGAGGACACCCCGCTGGCCGACACGCTCAAGTCGGGGCGCAAGCACCGGGTGCGCGGGCAGGCGCTGTGGGCGAAGGACGGCCGGGCGGTGTCCGTCGATCTGACGACGGCGCCGGTGCGGGACGGCGATCAGCTCGTCGGCGCGGTGATGACCTTCACCGACCGCCGGGCGTTCGACGCGCTGGCGGCCCGGCACACCCAGCTGCTGGCGGTGCTCGAGCAGGCGCTGCGCGGGCCGCTGGAGGAGCTGAAGGGCGAGCTGGGCACGCTCGCGTCCGACCCGGCGGGCCAGCTCTGGCCCGAGGCGAACCAGATCCTGCACCACCTCGCGGCGGGCCATGCCCGGATGACGACGCTGGTGGACAACGTTCTGAGCTATCAGCGGCTGGACTCCGGCAAGGAGAAGCTCAACCGCACGAAGGTTTCGCTGGACGGTGTGGTCGCGGCCGGTGTGGAGGGCGCGATCGAGCTGATCGGTCCGGGCCGGGCGCAGTTCGCGGTGCATGCGCCGCCGATAGAGGCGACGGTCGACGCGGAGCGGATCGCGCAGGCGTTGTCGCATCTGATCGCGGATGTCGCGGGGGTCGATTCGACGGGCCGGATGCCGGCCGGGGAGGCCGCCCTGGGCGGGCGGCCGGGACCGGTTCCGGGCGATTCGACGATCGTGGTGGCGGCGGCCAAGCGCGGTGATGTCGTACGGATCGAGGTGCGCGGCCCGTACGGCGGCGGCGACCCGGTCCATGAGCCGATCGTCCGCGGCATCGTGCGGCAGCACGGTGGGCTGATGCAGACGCACGAGGTGCCCGGTGGCGGGCCCGGTGCGGGCGGCAGCGCGTATGTGCTGGAGCTGCCGGTGGCGGGCGACGGCACGTCCCCGGACGGTGCCACTGCCGGGGCCGACGCGCCGACCGGCAACGAGACGACGGTGATGCCGGTACCGGCGGCGCGTGCGCGCGGCACCCAGGGCAACGCGGCGGACGCGGGCGCGGCCGGCGGCGGCCAGGGGCCGGACGACGAAGGACACGAAGGACACGAGGGCGGCGAGGGGCCGTCCGGTGGCGACGGTGGGCCGGGCGGTTCCGGCGGGTCCGGTGCGCCGCTCGGTGGCAGTGGCGGTGGTGCCGCGGCCGGCGCGGTGGTGCCGGAGCAGTCGGGCGGGGCACAGCCGACCGGTCGGCGGCGGGCGCGGCACTCGGGTGCGGAGCAGGGCGCGCAGCCGGGCGGCCCGGAGGCCGGGGTGCCGCACGGTGCCGTCGGCGAGGGCGCGCAGGGTGGCGCCGGGCACGGTGCCCAGGGCGGTCCCGGCACGGACGGCCGGGGGCTGCCGCCCGGTATGGCGGGGGCCGAGGCCGTACCGCCGACGGGACGGCGCCGGGCCCGGCAGGGCGCCACGGAGGGCGGCGGGCTGCCCGCGCTCCCTCCCGGGGCGAGCCCGGCTCCCGCGCAGCCGCACGGGCCCGCGGCGGGACCGCACGACCAAGCACCACAGGGCCAGGCACCGCACGGCCAGGGGCCGGCGGCCGGTCCGCAGGGGTCCGCGGCGCCGTCGGCCAACGGGGCGGCGCCGGTGCCGGCCTCCCCGTCGGCGCCCGGGCAGCCGGGTCCGCAGATTCCAGGTCAGAGCCCGGCTCCGGGGCAGACTCCGGCGCCGGGCCGGCCGCATGTTCCGGGGCAGGCCACGGGCCCCGGCCAGACGCCGTCCCCGGGCCCGCAGGGGCTCGCCCCCGTCCAGGCGGGTGGCCGGCGGGCGCGCCGGGCGCTGGCCGAGGCGCCCGAGCGGACCGCCCCGGGCGGGGCGGCCGCGGCCTCCGGGGCGCAGCAGCCGTCCGGTGCGCGTACCGCCTTCGCGCTGCCGCCCGCCGCCGCGGACCGGACCCCGGAGTCGTCGGTGCCGGCGCTGCCCGCGGCCGCCGACCAGGTACCCGCGCAGTCGGCCGGTCCGCAGGAGGGCGCCGGTACGGGACGCCGCCGGGCGCGTCGGCCGGTGGCCGGTGGCCCGGACGCGGCGGTGTCCGGCGGGCAGCCGGGGCACGGGGCCGAAGCAGTCGTCAGTTCCGGTGCGCCGCAAGGGGAGTGGGACGGCGAGCCGACCGGCAGGCGGCGGGCCAGACGGGCCGCGGCCGAGGAGCGCGCGGCGGCCGCGATGGCCGACGCCGAGTCGTCCGGCACCTTTGTCGCGGGCCCGGAGGGGCTCGTGGCGCAGCCCACCGAAGCTGCCGAGGCGACGGGTACGGCCGGCGGCCCGGCGCCCGGTACCGCCCCCGCGCCGGAGGCCGGTGCCGCCCAGGCGCCCGCCGCGCCACAGCCGTCCCCTGCTCCCGCCGTGCCGCAGCCCTCCCCTGCTCCCGTCGCGCCGCAGCCGTCCCCCGCTCCCGTCGCGCCGCAGGAACCGCAGAGCCCCCAGGCCCCCACCGGCCGCCGCCGGGGCCGTCCCAGCCCCGCCGAGGAGGCCGCGGGCCCGCCGCCCGTGCCGCCGCAGGGCGGGCCCGCCGCCGCACCGCACCGGCAGCCGCTGCCGCCGGCCGCCGAGGACGACGGGCATGCCGCGGGGCACTCCCAGGGGCGGGCGTTCAGCGTGCGGACGCTCGGGCAGGGTGTGCCGTTCGCCCAGCAGATCGCCGATCAGCAGCGCCCGCCGGCGCTGCCCGGCAGCACCCCGCCGGGCGGTACGTCCGCCGGTTCGGGCCGCCGCCGTAAGCTCGCCGCGCCGCCGGAGGACCGGCGCGCGGCGGGCACCGAGCCCACGCCGGCCGAGGCGCCCGCGCACCCCGGTGCCCCGCGGCCCGCGCCGCCGGCCCCGGCCCAGCCGCAGTCCCCGCCGCAGCCGCCGCATCTGATGGATGCCGGCGAGGGGCGGGCCTTTGCGATCTCCGCGCCCGATGAGGGCAGCGAGGGCCCCGAGCCGCTGGACGGCCCGAACGGCGCCATAGAGGTGATGGACCGTCAGCCGATGCCGATGGACGACGAGCTGCCGCCGGAGCCGCTGGACAATCCGCGCCGGCTGCTGGTCTGGCCGGCGCCGGATGTCGCCACTCAGCAGGCGCTGAGCGACCGCGGCTACCGCCCGGTGATCGTCAACTCCCGTGAGGAGGTGGACGCCCAGATCGCCGCGTATCCGGCGGCGCTCTTCGTCGACCCGCTGACGGGGCCGATCACCCGTACCGCGCTTCAGTCGCTGCGTCAGGCGGCGGGCGCGGCCGAGGTCCCCGTCCTGGTGACCGCCGGTCTGGGGCAGGCCACCCGGGAGGCCGCGTACGGTGCCGACCCGGCCGTGCTGCTCAAGGCGCTGGCCCCTCGGGACAGTGAGCAGCACCCGCCGCGAGTGCTGCTGATCGAGCAGAACGACGACATCGCGGGCGCCCTGACCATGTCGCTGGAGCGGCGCGGGATGCAGGTCGCACGGGCCGGCGCGGATGCCGACGCGGTCACCCTGGCGACGCAGATGCGGCCGAATCTGGTCGTGATGGATCTGATGCAGGTGCGGCGCCGCCGGGCCGGCATCGTCGACTGGCTGCGCGCCAACGGGCTGCTCGACCACACCCCGCTGGTCGTCTACACCTCCGCCGACATGGACCCGGCGCAGCTGCCCCGGCTGGCGGCCGGCGAGACGGTGCTCTTCCTGGCGGAGCGCTCCACGAGCGCCGAGGTGCAGGGCCGGATCGTCGACCTGCTCGCCAAGATCGGCACGAACTGACCCGCATCGGCATGAACTGACCCGTGGTGGGGGGGGGGGCCCGCGCCCCCCCCCCCCCCCCCCCCCCCACAACCGCCCCGACCCCCACCCGCGCCGGCGAGA